>WFTX01000217.1 GCA_015485235.1 Nitrospirota bacterium
AAAAAACACCACTCTTTTTCTATAAGACGACAAGTGAGGACCTTGTATTCTATGCCCACCGGTGTATCACCGTCTTGCGGAGCAGGGAGGAAGTGGAGAAAGAACTCCATAATACGAATGAACTCCTTCTCCTTGTAAGTGAGAAGGACCTTGGAGATCTTGAGGGATTCAATCTTCAGGAGAAAATTCCATTTTTTGACTTGAGCAACAGAAGGCGTTTCATCCTGGAACTGGAGAAAAAAAGCCGGGATGACGCTTGACTTGAAACGATGTAAAGCATTCTTCCCTCCCTTTGTTTAATTTCCTTTCAACCATTTTATATCTACAGTTTTAGAACAAATTATAATTATAAATATATATTGACGGGCCATTAAATTCTTTTATATACTCTCCCCATGAAGGGAGTAACGATAGGTCTGCTTGTCCTTCTCTTCGTCTCCATCCTGGCGCCTCAGTCTTTGAGTCTGATGCTGCTTGAGGACGGCACCGTGATAATGAGCCTGGATGTCTGCTCTGCTCAGACAGGATATGCAAAATCAACCCTTGATCTTCCCTTCATAATCTCTGATTCAACCGGTATAAATAATCTGTGCCTTTTATGTTTCAAAGATCCCTACAGTCCCAGGCTTCCAAGCCTGATCCTGCCGGATCGAATGGAACACCCTCCAAGAGTTTAACCCCTTTCAGAAAGTCCGAGGTGTTTTTTGCCTGACACAAAGTGTCGGGTAATGAAGTGGTGTTTTCCGCTCTGCGGAAGATACTTTCTTCTTACTACTTCCCCGTAACCTCTCCACCTCGGATATCATTTCCGGGGTGGAGCTTTTTGAAAAAAACCATGGAGGTGCGTTTAGATGACAGAAAAGGCAATATCCAGAAGGGATTTAATCGTTAATACAGGCAAACTGGCTGCAGGTGCCGCACTCCTCACTGCAACAGGAAAGGTACTCAGCCCATCACCTGCAGCAGCTTACAAGGTTACAGGTGCAACCCTGAAATATGTCAAACTTGATCCTGAAACAGTCGGGCAGGTCACTTACGAGAACTATTTCAAGCGGTGGTGCGCCTCATCCGTTATTGCAGGCATGGTTGAAGAACTCAAAAAGAAGGCAGGTGGGGGGTGGAAGGATTTCCCTATAGATGCCTACAGGTGGATGCACGGAGGGATGGCCGGGTGGGGCGCCCTTTGCGGAACCATGCCCGGTGCCGGTGTGATCATAGGGCTTGTTACCGGAGACACGGATATAGCCGAGGCCATGACCAATGACCTCGCCTTCTATTACTCCTACAACGAACTCCCCAGTTTTACACCAAAGAAGATACTGAAGTCCGAGATAAAACACATGACCATTGCAGGAACGCCGGTCTGTCATATATCCGTAGGCAGGTGGATGAGAGCCGAAGGAGCGGGATTTCTTACTGACGCCAGGGCTGAGAGGTGTGCACGTCTTGCGGCCAACATTGCCATATACACAACGGAAATGCTCAACGACTGGGCCGACGGCAAATACAGGCCCAAGCATTCACCGCTTTATAACGTTGTGGCTAACGGTATAACATCGCAGAACAACTGTCGTGACTGCCACGGAAGCTATACACCAACTCCGAACGAGACTTATAGCACGCTGGAAAAATAGCTTGATGGAATCACCATGCCGTAATTGGTTATAATGAAGTCATCCCCTCCCTTGGGAGGGGATGACTTCCATTTGCAAGGAGGCAGCATGAAAAGGACACTCGAAAACCTAACAAAGGCGTTCATTGGAGAGAGCCAGGCAAGAAACCGATACACATTCTATGCAAAGACCGCCCAGAAGGAGGGATATGACCAGATTGCAGCAATATTTCTCCTCACGGCTGACAACGAACGGGAGCATGCAAAGTGGCTGTTCCGGCTGATAAACGAGATAAAGACCCGGTCAGGAGAATCTGCAGGCGAGATAGTTGTAGAAGCCTCTGCTCCCACAACCCTTGGAACCACGGTTGAAAACCTCAGGGCGGCAATAGCAGGCGAGAATTATGAACATACGAGCATGTATCCCGGATTTGCGGATGTAGCTGAAGAGGAGGGACTGAAAGAAATAGCCACACGACTCAGGGCCATCGCAAAGGCCGAGGAACACCACGAAGAGAGATACAGGAAACTGCTTACCGAGGTTGAAAACGGGACTGTCTTCAGGAAAGAGACTGCTGTCAAATGGGTATGCAGGAAGTGCGGATACGTCCATGAGGGACCGGAGCCACCGGAAAAATGCCCCTCCTGTAATCACGAGACAGGTTACTTCGAGGTTAAGTGCGAGGAGTACTGATCGATCTCTAATGAAGGCGGATCTTGATGCCGCCTTTAGTACCCCTCAAGGGTAAAGCTTGAAAAGACCATCGGATAGATGGTTATAAGCAGAAATATCCCCGTCAGGATGAGGGAGAAGAATGTCCATGTCCTCTGGTAGTGTTCTATCTCTGTATTGTCCCTGAACCGGTGTCCCAGTATTTCAAGCACACCCACAAGCATACCCAGGACCGACGCACCGAAAAGGCTTCCGTAGAGAGGGTACCCGACATAGTGATAAAATCCCTGAAGGATGTCAAAGGGACAGTGGTGTGTGGGAAGTTCATAGAAATACAGGGAGATGAAGCTGACTACCGCCATGATTGAGACAATAAAGAAGACTGTACTCATAAGACCCACAAGATACCTGAAGAGACTCTTTCTGACTCTGAGTGATACAATACAGATCAGGATGTAGAGTCCTGCAGTAAGAAAAAGGGCATATTCCATGGGTCTTGCCGGCAGGGACGAAAGGCTGCTTGCAAGTCCCTGCCCTTCGCCACTGAAGAGGGCACCGCAACAGGATGTGATTATGTCGGGATTGAGGTTCAGGAAATACCTGAGCATCAGGTAGACCTCAGCAGCAACAAGAGGAGCCATGATAATGAGGAGAGTGTACTTGAGCCTCACCAGGGGAAAGCCCTCGGTCCGCTGGTCAACATGGTTTATGCCTATCCAGAGGGCTGAAAGGAAGAAGAGGAAGATCTTGAGATAGAGGAGATACCACCCTACCGGATTGGCATTCAGTGAACCGGTGGCACACATGGCCCCCACAAATTGCCGGTGAAGGTCATCCACTGTGTATATGAAAAGAAAGATCGAGAGCACCTCGAAGGAGAGGACAAAGCTCATCACAGAGGAGATCAGGTAAGTCTTCCGCTCAAGGCTCAACTGGTAGGCGGAACTCGACTCCATATCCCATCTCACAATTATCAAAAGGCCGAGAAAGGCGGAAAAAAGCAACATGACCAGGAGAATTATCGAACCGATGACGAGTGCGATTATCCCCGGATGAAGTATCATCTTATACTTCCATCCCTCATCTCAAGCACCCTGTCTATGAACCCCTGCTCATAGAGCAGCGGATCATGGGTGGCGATCAGTATGGTCCTTCCCTCTTTCTTCAGTCCTTCAAGTATCCCGACAAGATCACTGGAGAGCTTTGTATCAAGATGAGCCGTCGGTTCATCAGCAAAGATCACCTCGGGGTCATTGACAAGGGCCCTTGCGATGGCGACCCTCTGCTGTTCACCCCCCGAGAGTCCCTTCACCCTGAAGTGGCTTCTCCCGGAAAGTCCGAGCCTGTCCATCAGACTGTCCGCCCTCTCCCTCATCTCTCTGAATGAAATATCAACAGGATAGAGCGGCAACATCACATTCTCCCTCACGCTTATTCCAGGTATCAGGTTGAACTGCTGGAAGATGAATCCGAACCGCTTGCGTCTTATCTCCGTAAGGAACCGCTCGGGGAGTTTTGCCACATCCCTGCCATGCACGAGGATCCTCCCCTCGGTAGGCCTGCTCATGCACCCAAGGAGGCTCAGCAGGGAGGTCTTTCCAGATCCGCTGGGGCCCTTCAGGACCACAACCTCTCCCCTCTTTATCTGGAGGCTGACGTCTCTTACGGGCCATACCTCATTCGGTCTGCCCCGGTTAATGCACAGGCTCAAGTTTTCCGCCCTTATGATAGTGTCATTGGTCATAAAGTCATTAAGTCATTAGGTTATTAGGTTATTCAGCCTTAACCTTGACCTTAACCTTAGCCTCAAAACTATCCCCTCATGACCACATCAGGGTCGGTAATAGCCGCCTTCCAGGAAGGAAAGATTGTTGCCGCCATGTAGGGAATGACCGTCAGAAACATGAGAACCACAACCTGATAGGGATTCAGGTAGGGCAGAAGTCTGAATGAGGGAAAGATAACTGACCAGCCCTTGAGTGCCGGAGCAAAAATTGATGCGCCAAAAAAGAATATATGCAGATACCCGCCGATCAGTCCTGTAAGGAAGGAGACTGAAGACGTAACAAAACCCTCCCAGAATCTCAGTTCCATTATATCCGAAGTCTCCCAGCCTATTGCCTTGAGTATCCCGATCTCGTGCCGCTCCTCTGCACTGAGCCCTGCAGCCTTGTCCCAGGCAAGGATGATGAAGGCAAGGAGGGCACCTCCAAACATGGTAAGGACCATCCCGCTTCGCCAGTCAAAGAGTGTGTCGTAAGTCCTCAGGATCTCCTTCCTTGTTATGGGCCTTGTATCAGGAAAGATCTCCCTTATCTTCCTTGCCACGTTCTCAACCTCGTCTGGATTGAAGACCTGAACAACAAGGTCAGTGGCCCTCTCATTACCTGTCTTGAAGACATCTCTGAAATCCATCAGACTCATTATGATAAGATCGTTTGTGAGAAGACTCGACTCGTCCGTGAATATCCCGGCAACAATGAAGTTTCTCACCTGCCCGTCACTGCCCTTTATGGGAATCCGGCTCCCTTCTGAAAGAAACCTGCTCTCCGCCACTCCCTTGCCAACGACCACCTCTCCCCCTGCAGGAGGATACTTCCCGCTCAACATCTCAAGCTTCCTGTCTCCCCTCCCTGCAGCAGCCATCACAGTGTAGTTCCCCCCTGTGGAAGGGTCGTAATAATACCCCCAGTATCTTGGTATCACCATTCCGACACCCGGAATCTCCTGTATCCTCTTTCCGTACCATGAAGGGATCATCTCGTGTCTGCCTGCACTGATCCTCTGGACGATCAATTCCGGCGCCCCCCTGAGGACCTCCATTGCCTCACGTTTGAAGGCATAGGTGAGAAGGAGTATGGAGGAGAGTGTAAAGATAATGAGTGAAAAGACTGCAATGATCCCGAGGCTCTTGAATTTCCTCCTCCAGAGCGATGAAAGGGCATACTCGAGTATCTTGAGGTGTTTTCTCATTACTTATCCTTACAGTTTCGTAGATTGTTCCCCGGGGGCAGTGGGTGTGCCCTCACGGAGTCTTCCGGCAAGACCGTCCCGCGCCATCCTCCGCCTCCAGTACACTTCTCCTGGAATCCACTTCCGGTGAGATTCCAGTGCCTCTCTCCAGGATACAAGCGGAATGACCATAATCCCCTTGCGTTGGAAGACCAGTGAGGGAATACCCACTGCCGATATCCATATTTTTCACCATTAAGGTTACTCCACCCCTTCTCCGTAGGCCCCGCTGGGAGGATGCAAAAGGGAGCCTGCAGGAAAATGTTCAATGGATGAGGGATAATCCTGAAAAGGGGCAAACCAGTCTGCCTGGGAAGGATGCCTCGTGTACCGGGCCTCAGTCCAGACGGACAGGTCAGTGAGCATGAGGGATTTTACCAGTTCCGTCTTTCTCTGCAGTAAGCCTTCCGCACTTTTCAGCCTGCTGATCCCACTCAGAAAGAGTACCATCAGGATAAGGATTTCTGTAATGATTGCAGCAATGAATATCCGGTGTTTATGCACTTGGGTCTCCAGTGAAAAGGGGAGGAGGGTTCATGATCCCCCTCCCCTCTCAAGGTTTACATGCCCTTCATTTTCATCCCTTTCATCTTCATGCCCTTCATCTTCATGGGGATATCCTTCATAGTCACTTCAGAAAATCTGAGCATCTTCTTCCCGCTATGATCCTTCATGAATGTCTCGGCCTGTTTTTTCCCCTTTACAGGGACCAGTTCCATTCCCATGGGGCCATAGACATTGCTTCCAGTTATGAAGTAGAGGTCTTCCTCGCCGGCATTCATCATCTTTGTACTGTAGTACTCGGTTACATATACAGCGGAGACATCGGCCCGGGTCTTGTCCGAGCCGTACTTCTTCATGTTGAAGTAGAACCTGAACATGTCCTTCGGCCCGTCAAAGAAGACCCTGGTACCATCCTTGAACTCGATGGCCGAAATCCAGTTTGTATAAGAGGCCACAGCCATCCCGCAAACCGGACACTTGTCCTTCGGGGAGGGTTTCGGTCCCTCCGCATAGACCAGTGATACACCTGAAACGACGAGGCCCACTATCAGGGCCGCTGTGATAAGCCTTTTAAACATACATGACCTCCTTTGTATTAGCATTGATCTGTGATCAGGGAGAAACCCCTCTTCCTCTGTTTCTTGCAAGAAACAAAGATGAGTTTACCGGACCGGCTCTTGATACTTCAGCCGATTGCAGGAGGTCTGAAACGGGGAGAAATATACGGCGGGCAGTATCTTTCACCGGCATCAGCCACCCCATCCCCGACAGAATAAAAGGGTATGTAGCTGAAAAAATCTGCCAGAAGAAAGTTATCTATATTCTTAAGAGGAGATTGTTCCATTTTCTTGCATACATCAATACTGATAAATGGCCCATCCGTCTCCCCCACACCCGGGGAGGCAACGGCAAGGCAGAAAGGCAGCAAGACCGTTACTGCAAAGGAGAAAAGCACCAATACAAGGATAATCCTCTTCATCATCTCACCAGTTCCGTCCTGACGTCCTTTTCTCCTGATTTCTCAAAAGTGAGCCTCACGGTTACCTCACTTACACCTGACTGACCCGCCCCTATGAGCATGATATGTCTTCCTCGGGGTCTGAGTTCTACCGTCCCCTTTGGCGGGACTTCTATGGCCGGAACTATCTTCATCCTGCCGTCCACGATATCGTGAAGTTCGCATACAAGGTCAGGGATCTCCTTTACGCTGCATCCGGTCAGGCTGTCCCCGCCTTCTCCATCATTGAGTATAACCATGAATACGGCTGCATCAGTTCCTTCCAGAAGTCCCTTCGGCCACTTGATACTTATCTCCGGCGGACCGGATTTACTGCAGCCCACAACCATGAATAACAGGATTGCTGTCAGAAAAAGGGAAAATCCTTTGCTCTTCATTCTGCTTCCTTCAGAACCCCGTTTGACATCCTGTAGCGTTTCTTTGTCTGGCTGGCAAGGTCAGAACTGTGCGTCACAATGACAAAGGTGATACCCTTTTCTTCATTCATCCTCCTGAAGAGTGCCATTATCTCAGCCTCGGTTTCCTCGTCAAGGTCTCCCGTGGGCTCATCGGCAAGGATGATCTCCGGTCTGTTGATGAAGGCCCTTGCAATGGCCGCCCGGCGCTGCTGGCCTCCACTCAACTGGGCGGGATAGGAGTGTTCCTTCTCCCTTATCCCTACCAGATCAAGCAGTTCCATTGCAAAATCATAATATCCTTCATCCCTGTCCCTGCTGAAGGCCGTGGGCAGAAGGACGTTCTCGATCACATTCAGCGTCGGGACGAGGCTTGAAAACTGGTATATGAAGTTTATCTTCCTGTTTCTCAGGTCCGACAGTTCATCATCGCTTATCGCCCATATATCGGTCCCGTCTATCCTGACAGTACCGGAGTCGGGCCGGGTGAGCCCACCCATAAGGCTCAGAAGGGTGGTCTTGCCAGAGCCGGAATGGCCAAGAATGGAAATGAACTCTCCCTTCCCTACTTCCAGATCTACATGGTCCACTGCCTTTATGACATCGCTACCTACTTTGTAAGTCTTCGTCAGTTCCTTTACCTCAATCATTATCTGCCTCCAAATTTATTCATCATCACATCCCAAATCACAAATCTTAAATCATAAATCTTAAATCCCAAATCCCCTACTCTCCTCTCCTTATAGCCTCATAGGGTTCCATTCTCATTGACTTTATCGCCGGGTAAAGAGCAGCAGCCACACCGGTAATAAAGGACAGAAAGAGGCAGAAGAGCACAAGGATACTCATCTCGAAAGCTGATGGCCAGAGATAGGGGATGTTCAGGGATGATCTTATAAAACCCTTGAACGCATAAAGGAATGCACCACCAATGGCAACCCCTGTAATACCGCCGGCAATGGAGAGTATCGATGCCTCGGTCATAATCAGCCTGAAGATGTTGCCTTTTCTGGCTCCCATAGCCCTGAGAAGACCTATCTCGCGCTGCCTTTCATTCACGATCATGGAGAAGACGACACCTATGAGAAGGAGCGCCATTATCCAGAGGATAAGGCTGATGGAAAGAATGCTCCTCAGTAGTATGAACAACTGCTTCCTCACACTTGAGATAACCTCTTCCGAGACAATCGCCTTTACACCCGGTATATCATGCTCGATGAATATGGCCACTCTGGCAGGACTGATCTCAGGCTCCACCTGAACCAGTATGGTGGAGACCTTGTTCAATGGAAGGTCGGCAGCCTTTACACCCTTCTTGTGCCTTGACTCTTCAGCCAGTTTCTCCAGTGCCTCAAAGGGCATGAAGACGGAATTGTCTATGAACTTCATACCCGTCTCCTCAAGCATGCCCACCACCTCGAAGTCCTTACCATAGAAGGTTATCTTCGAGCCTATATCATAGGCGGTAAGCCCCCTGCCCATTATTATTTCACCGGTGCCTAAAGGTCGTGAGAGCTCCCTGGAGAGCCAGGGCATTATTGTAAAGTCATGCTCCGGATCAAACCCGATCAGTAGCATGTCGGAGACATCACAGCACTTGTACTTCGCAGTCTGAAGGAATATCTGGCTGGCCACGGACTTCACCCCCTCCACCTTTCTCACCTTTTCCTCAATGGAACGGTCCATGTAGAAGGTGGATGGTTCGCCGGCAAGAAGAGCGGTTTTCGCTTTTGCCTCTGCTTCCTGGGGAACCACCATTATATCCGCTCCAAGCCTTGCAGTCCCCTTCTTGATGCTCGTCTCCACGGAGTCCATGACCGTTGTGACGGAAAAGAGCGTGGCAGCCACTACTGTCACGGCTATCACTATAGCCATGCTTCTGAAAAACTTCCTCCTTATATTTTTTCTGGCTATGTAATTGAGATTTATTTTCTTCAATGAAGTCACTCCTTCTGTCTGGGATTTGACGAACGCACAGACGGACAGCAGTCAGTAAAAGATTAATACAGCGAAAGGAGTATAATCAAGCGGGGGGCTTGAAGATTGTTAGAGACGGGGCAGGATAAAAGACAGGTTCTCCTTCAGGCGCAAATCTCTCTATCCTGAAAAATCCAATGAAGAATTGCATGCCTGTAATAAGAAAGACAGGAAAGATAAGATGAAAGTACTGAATCTTTTTGCAGACATCTATGCCGGGGGTCCCTGCTTCAGCCACAGTTCCGGCAAGAAAGCCAAAGATGATCACAGCGGCAAAGGCCGCCACCAAAACTGCAGAAATAATTCCCCTTCCCCGTATCATTACTCTCTCTTTACGTTTGAAGTAACTTAGAAAGGGAGGAAGGCCTTCAGCCTTCCTCCCCGGTTTAACTCTCTGAATTAATAACCTAAAGAATTACTCACATGCCTTGCTGAACCCGGATGCCTTCCAGTTCACCTGAATGGCACAGAGGAAAGGCCTGCCTCCATCCTTGTCCTTGGGAACTTCAAGCCCGATGGCTCCATGGCACTTCTTGCATGCTGAGTAAACCTTGACTACCCTCTTTGTATCTGCATCAATCACCACTATACCGCTGTCGTCCTGTTCAGGGACCTGTCTTACTGCAGCGAGGGCATACTTTCCGTCAGGGGTGAAGTCCACATCATGGACATTACCGCCGGTTACTACAAAATCCTTGACCTTTCCGGTCTTGGTATCAACTATGCTGACACCGCCGGGGGCTCCGCCTGCCTCGGCATAACCTACGCCATAGGGTTTTCCGCCCTTGAGCTCGTTACCCTCGGACTGCCAGAGTTCGTTTGTGCCCGGGCGAAGGCGTGCACGATGAATGAAGTTGCCCACACCCTCGATTTTGGAGACCACCTTCTTGGTCTTGACATCAACTACGGCTATGAACCCGCCTGGCATGTCGGAAACATAGGCGGTCTTGCCGTCCGGTGAAAAGCTGATCCCACAGATCGATTTTGCCACAGGGAAACTGTCTGCCAGTTTGTGGGTCTTGGGGTCATAGACATATACATGGCCGTCTGCCATGTCGCTCACCCAGACCGTCCCGTCAGGGGCGATGTTTGAACCGCAGTGTTTCTTGCCGAGCTTTACCCACTCGGTCTGCTTTCCGGTGGTAAGGTCGATCTCCTTTGCATAGCCGTCAAGACTGAATGCATAGATCTTCTTCCCGTCTGCAGAAAGGGTAAGTGCGTCGGAAGGCTTGCCATGGACTATCCTCTTGACATCACCTGTAGCGAGATTGACCACAGCAATATGGCCACCGTGCCCCTGGATATAGGCTATGCCCTTAAGATTCGGGCCGGAACGCTCTACGCCCTTACCCATCGGACCTGAGGCCTCACCAGCAAAAACAAGAGATACTCCAAGGACGATAACAATGGCTGACACCAAACAGGCTAAAAATACTTTCTTCATACATCCTCCCCGTTAATGATTTTCTCATTGATAAACAATGATCTCGTTTGGTGATTCTTCTGCAACTGCATTGCCTGCTGCTTTTTACCCTCTCTCCTGCATCACCTCCTTTCATAAAAAAAGGATGCGCCTCGTTACCATATCTGACTCAAGTATAATAATACCTTAGAGGAAAAGTACCTCCAATGTCAACTTAAAATTATAACTTTAGGTTACCTAAGCGCCTATAGTTGCAGGATATTTTAATAAATACCCATCCTCCGGCAGGGCTCTTTGTTAGAAAAACCCTGTAACTGAAGGTAACATACTGGCAGTGATGTGTGTGATTTCGTAAAACACCCCTCCTGAACGCAAAGAAGCCCGGCATTGCCGCCGGGCTTCCTGATTAAGAGAATTGCAGCCTCTGTACAGTTCCAGTCCGGTCAGATGTCCATATCCTTCATGGGCTTTATGAAGAGGAAATAAACCATGGTCCAGTTACCGAGGATAATGAAGATGGTCGCCACTATACTGGATAACGCAAGGGTGGAGACACCCGTTATCCCATGTCCTACGTTACAACCACCCCCGACGGAGGCACCAAAACCCATCACGAGACCTCCCACAAAGACCCTGAGAAGCTCCTCAGCAGAGGGGGCCTTCAGTTTGAACTCCTTGAGCCCGATGGCACTCAGCAACGCACCTATCGGGGTTCCCAGCACAAGCATGGAGCCCCATGTCGGTTCCTTCCCGAGCATGAGGGTCCTGAAGAGTTCCTGGGTGGGTCCCGTGTATGAGACACCCCTTGCACCACCGCCCCAGACCTCAGAGGCCCACCAGGCGGCGACCACAACAAGCCCTATAAGCACACCTGCCAGGGGCCAGGCATACCCCTTCTGGGGCTTCTGTATCCCCCCCCTTATCAGGAAGGGAATGGCTATCACCACCAGAACGGCGATGATGATCCACTTGTTGGCCCCGAAAATACTGTAGAGAGTGGGAGGGATTACGTCCACCCCCTTGTCCCAGAGTTCCATCACCTGGTCATCGTTCAGGACCTTCAGCCCCTCGGGAGTCTGCCACACATTGAAACTCCTGAGGAAGTTGTAGACAGGGCTGAGGATACCGTTCTTCGTTGTGAAGATCCCGATCACAAACCCAAGCACTGAAACCCAGGCTGCAAAGAGCCCCTCCCCAACGCGGTACCAGATACCGCTTCCGCAACCACCGGCAAGGACTATCCCGAGACCGAAGATGTAACCACCGATGATGTTTGCGATCGGGGCGAAGGCCTGCCGTCTCAGCTCCTCGATCTGACCCACGTCTTCGAGAAAGTTGGCTCCGATAATCACGATCAGCAGGGCGAGGATGTAGGCCTTGAAGAGGGTATAGTCATTGATAAAGATGACATCCCGGAAGGCTGAATTCATGCAGTACCTTCCACGCTGAAGCACCCACCCCATTGCGATGCCCACAATGAGGCCCGAAACAATCAACATCAACATAGGACCCTCCCGCTTTTATTTGATTTGGGGTTTTCCCCTGATTTATTACAGGTTGCATACAGTGCTGGTGAGGGCATCAAATCCAGCGATACCGACAGTGCCTTCAACGATGTACTGGTCATGACCCTTATACCTCAAAGGGTTCAGACCTGTCTGATTAAAACCCATCGCATTGATTTGTGCCCGAAACAGTACTGTATGCTATACGATACTGCATACAGTCTGTATTGAGAGTGTTAATCAACAACAAAAACAGGGGTTCTACAGTGGGTAATATTAGTGAATTGAAAAACCGATTGTCAACTGAAGAGCCATTAAAATTTCTTATATCCATCTGCTATAATTTTAATCACCTGATCAGGTGAAAGCTCATGCATGCACCGGAGGCTCCTGCATCGCTTTCTGAAACAGGGGCTGCACTCAACGTCGGCCCGGAGTATCACTTTCCCCCCCCCATAGGGACCGGTTTTCTCAGCCGAGGTAGGCCCGAAAATTGCGAAGGTAAACGTGCCCACTGCTGAGGCCAGGTGCATCGGACCGGAATCATTCGTCAACATGAACCGTGCGTTTCTGATCAGCGTGATCAGTTGCCGGAGCGAGGTCCTTCCAGTAAGGTCTATAACCCTGGAATCCAGACCCTTCATGATTTCACCGGCAATCCCCCTGTCCGCATCCCCACCGGAGATGACAGGAACAGGCCCGTCTTCCAATGCCCTCTGAAGTCCTGAGATCACTTCCCTGAAGTGCTCCGGAGGCCACCTTTTGGTAACCCACCTCCCGCCCGGCGAGACTATATAGTATGCATCAGGAAGCCCCGGAACCTTATCAGCCCCGGGAAGGGGAAACTCAGGCTCCTTCTCCAGGGGAATACCGAGATGATCAAGAAAGAGGAGGTTCTTTTCTACGGCATGCATAATCCCCCCGACCCGCACCTTTTCCGTGTAGAACAACCCGCTCATCTCCCGGGAGTCGGAAAATCCTACTCTCCTTGCAGAGCGTGTGAACCATGTAATAAGACCACTCCTGAAGAGTCCCTGAAGGTCAAGCACGAGGTCATATCTCCTCTCCCTCAATCCTCTTCTCAACCCGGTGAACTCGGAGATGGTTGCAGGCAGTCTCGAAATCCTCTTCCACTCGCTCTTTCTGATCAGTATAGCCTCGTTGATCATGGAATGGCCTGAAAGCAGGTCGGCATATTCCGTGGCAAGGAGCCAGTCAATACGGGCTTCAGGCCAGGCCCTCCTGAGCCCGGCCAAGACCGGGAGGGTATGTATTATATCCCCGAGGGAACTTGGTTTGACTATGAGAATTCGCTCAGGCATTCCTGGGCTCTAAATCCCGTATCTTCCTGTAACGCCTGACCCAGGTCGCCTTTACATCATTCCGCCACTCATCGGTAACCCGCTTCCTGACTATTCCGGAGTTGAGGAGCCTGTCAGCGAGTAGTTCAAAGGCGTTCTCCCTCTGGTAGAACGAGTCGTGTATCTCGCTGAAGACCTTGTGGTACAGCGCCTCGGAGAGGCTTTCCCCTATTACCCGGGTAAGTTCGGGAACGGTTACCCTCCTTACCAGTTCCTTCATCTCAGGGACGGATATGGATACTGCGTGATCAGGGCTTGCAGGTGCAGGACGTTCTGAAGGGATCGATGCCTTTTTACGGACAGGAGGCCTCTCTGGTTTGCTCAATCCTGTCCATACCCTGACCTGTCTCTTGTATGCCTCGCGGTCGCAACGGTCTTTTATTATATTGAATATCTCTGCATACAGTGTAAGATACCTCTCCTTCGGAGGAAGGGATGATGCAGTTCTTATGGCATTCCGGATCCCTCCAAGGTCATCCCTGGAAAGTTCAACCCCGAGGTCTCTCACGAGGGAGGGAAGGACGTCCTCCCGGACCTTCCTGACCATCTCCTCTTCTCCGGAAGAGAGATTGCCCCCTTCCTCCCGAGCCTTCCCGATCGGGAGAAAGAGACTGATCCTCTCATCAAGTTCACCCTTCAGGAGCCCCTTTTTAAGCTCCTCATGGGTCGTTTTAAGGATGGTGCCAAGCCTCTCCGGATCCTTTTCAGATTCCGGCAGGTCTTCATAGGAAACCCTCTTCTCGAATATGATCATACCGCCGTGAAAGAGGGTGCTTACTATTACCCCCCTGGACGCACCCTTGTCCTCGGTCTGGATATGAAACTCGATATCCCGGTATATGATGTTCTCGTTGATCCCCTGTATCATCATCCTATTTTAACCTAAATTGTTTCTCTATCTGTGTGCTGGCACTCTTTTCAGTCCCGGTCTCTTCAAAACCTGGAGTAATTTTCTAAGCCTGTATGCCCCACTTAGCCTTCAAGTTCAGAATCTTCAACATACGTTCCCTTCAATTTTAGACAAATTCAGCACCAAATCTAAACTCCTTTATAATTATATACATGAAAGCACTTGAAATAAATCAATATTTAGTGTATAATGTCTTTTATGGTGAGACCACCCTTCAGTAAGAGGAAGCGTTCACCAGAAGTCCCCCGGAGGAAACTGCGGCTCCTGCGCTGGAATGTTGCAGGAGGTCTGGCCATAACATCTCTTCTGATACTGCTGTTTCTCTCCACTTCACAGGCAGGAACACCAGGAATAAGTGTTGAAGACATCCGGTACAGCGTGAGAGGCAAAAAGACTCGGGTCGTAATCGAGCTGACCTCTCTCCCCGCCTTTGACCTGGGGAGGCTCAGCTCTCCTGAGAGGGTCTTTATTGACCTCAAAGGTGTCCGGGTCGGAAAGAAGGCCACAAGGCTCAGTCTGGAGAAGGGGAACCTCAGGACAATCCGCACAGGCCAGTTCAGACAGGATACAGCAAGGATCGTTTTTGACCTGAAAGAGAGGACCAGCTACCAGGTGTTCACCCTCAACTCGCCTCCCCGGCTCGTAATAGACTTCGGACACGATGAAAATCCCTTTCTGAGAGAGAAAAAGGTAGTGGTGATAGACCCCGGCCATGGAGGGGACGACCCCGGAGCCATAGGCCGGAGGGGGCTCAGGGAAAAGGACGTTACCCTTGACATAGCCAGAAGGATAAAGAAGATACTCGAAGAGCGGTATAACCTCGAGGTCCATCTCACGCGGGAGTCAGACAGGTATATAAGCCTGAAGAAACGGACGCTATTTGCAAACAGGAAGAATGCCGATCTTTTTGTCTCCATCCATGCCAATGCAAGCCCAAGGAGGAGTACAAGGGGCATTGAGACATATCTTCTGAACTGGTCCAGCAATGCCGAGGCCATGAGGGTGGCTGCAAGGGAAAACAGGATATCCATTGAGAAGATGAAACAGTCCAGGAGTGAACTGGGGATGATTCTCGCCTCCCTGGAAAGGGAGAGCAAGAGGGATGAGTCACTCAAGCTTGCCCACTACATACAGAATTCCATGGTCAGTGCCCTCTCAAGGAGATACCGGAGGATTCATGACCTTGGAGTCAAGCAGGCACTCTTTTACGTCCTCGTAGGTGCAGAGATGCCTTCAGCCCTCGTTGAAGTAGCCTTCATAAGCAACCCCTCTGAAGAGAGGCTCCTCAGGTCACCCCGGTTCCGGCAGAATTCCGCACAGGCCATCGCCCGCGGGATATACAGATACATCCTCTCGTTACCGGATGCCCCGAAACTTGCAATGCAAACCTCTGATCTGCCAAAATTATGATTGGTTTTGCTGAAAGACACAAGAATAAGAATACTCGTCTTTTTTATCTACACGCTGACAGTCCTGATTGTCAGGGATCAAAGGCTATCCTATATCCTCCTGCCCCTCTTCACGGTGATATATATCCTTTACCCTGACGGCAGGATGAGAACAGGATGGATACCCGTCACCATGCTCATTGCAACCACCTTTTTAGGGAATCTCCTCTTTCATTCCGGGAAGGTCATTTTTGAGACAGGTCCCGTCACAATCACCGACAGGGGGATGGACCTTGCCGTTTTGCGCTCGATGCGGGTGGCAGGATTGATAGTGGGAGCCAAGGTCCTGACCATTACCACTCCTGTTGAGAGCGTCCTCAACGCCCTCAAGAGTATATTCCATCCACTACAGAGGATCGGGATCAGGACGGACGCCTTCTTTGAGACCGCGCGCATGAGCATCCGGATTCTTCCGGGTATCAGAGCCCTTGCGAGGGAGGAGTTTTCAAGGAGGACAATGTCCAGCCCAAACGGCAGTCTCTACGGGAAAATCCTTGCCGGTACCGGCCTCATCCTTCCGATCATGATAAAGGTCATCAGGGAACCTGAGATGCTCATTCCCCGGGAAGAGGACTCCCTGTCAATGAATGAAGAGGATCAGAAAGAAAAGGGCAGGGCTGACTGAATGGACAGGTCCGAAGAAAGGCGGAACACATCCCGAAACAGGTTCTACTTTTTCACCATGCTCTTTTTCACCATCTCCCTTGCCTATCTGACCTATCTCATCATCAGGCCCTTTCTCGTCCCGATTGCCTGGGCCATTGTCCTGTCCGTAGTCTTCTACCCTGTCTATGCCTACATGAGAAGATACATCAAATGGAAATCCATTGCCTCAGCCCTGACCCTCATCGTGGTAATAGCCATCATTTTAGGTC
>WFTX01000218.1 GCA_015485235.1 Nitrospirota bacterium
GTCAATTCAGGTTAAATAACAATTATCGAACTATGGACCGTTTAAGGTCGGGCTTATTTTACTGCTGTCAGGTTCCCTGTTTCTTCCCGGCATTATTACTGAGAAGTACAATGACCGTCAGGATCAATGAGAAGGCCAGGTTCAAAAATGAAAACAGGTCACCATTTCTGGTATAGAAACTTTTTGTTTCATATATACCGGCCTTTAAAGTTACGGCCGTTCTCTCAAAGAGCGCCGTTTCTGCCAGTATCTCACCTGTTGGTCCGACGACCGCGGTAATCCCTGAATTTGCGACACGGACGAGGGTTCTTCTGTTCTCAACCGCCCTGAGGACTGCCGTCGCAAAATGTTGATAGGGACCTGTAGTCCTCCCGAACCATGCGTCGTTCGTTATATTGACGATGAGTTCCCCGCCATCTTTGAGAAAATTCCTGACCTGATCGGGAAAGATGATCTCATAACAGATCAGCACTGGGAAAGATCCCCACTTAGTCCTTGCCTGTATATATTCCCGGCCGGGCTGAAACTCACCGACAACTGATACAAGTTTATCTATGAAAAAGAGGAATTTCTTCAGGGGAATATACTCACCAAAAGGAACCAGATGTATTTTATCATACCGGTAGGTCATTTTTCCATCTCTGTCAATGACAACGGCACTGTTTGTTACAGAGAAAGACTGACTGTCAGCGGTCTTTTTTACAAGCATCGTTCCCGTAAGGAGGGGTGTGGAAATCTCCCGGACGAATGAGATGAGTTCTTTCTCCTTTTCAGGGTTTCCGTTCAGGTAGAAGGGAAGGGCGGTCTCGGGCCAGATTACCATGTCAGGGTTGTTACCAATTTCTTCTAATGTAAGGTCCCTGTAGATTTTCATAACATCCTCCTGATAGGCCGGGTTCCATTTGGCATCCTGCTCGATATTACCCTGTATCAGGGAGAGACGGACTGTTTTGCCGGGAGATGAATGGGAGAACTCGGCGATCCTGTAATGGCCGTACAAGATGACAGCGACCAGCAGTGTCAGAGAGAGTGCCCCTGGGAGATAGCGTGAGATGGTCCTTCGCTCTTTTGGTGTTTTCAGAAAGAGTGCTGCCACACCGGAGTTCACTGCCACGATGAGGAAGGAGACCCCGTAGATACCCGTGATATCCGCAATCTGGATGACAGGGAGGTTCTGGTACTGGCTGTAACCAAGGAGTGACCAGGGAAACCCCGTGAGGGCCTTTCCCCTCAGGTATTCCAGGGCTGTCCAGAGTACTGGTGCGGCAAGGACCATGGGTATCCTGCGCTTCAGAGCCAGCGGGATTATGAGTGAGAAGAGGCCTGTGTAGAGACTTTCATAAAGACAGAGAAGAAGAACTATTATCAGGCTCGGGACAAGAGGGATATTTCCATAACGGTAGAGGGAGTGGTAGATCCAGTACTGGGTTCCCATGAAATAGAAAAGGCCGAAGGTGATACCCTGGAGGAAAGATGTCTTGCGGGATGTACCCCTTATAGAGAGAAGAAATGGTACCAGTCCTACCCAGGCGATAAGTGACCAGGAAAAGGATGGCTGGGTGAGGGTCAGGAGGAAGCCTGAAAGGGCGGGAAGGAGAATGGTATTGTTTTTAAGGGGTGTTTTCATTGTTCTATTGCTTTTTGAATTCCCGATATTCTATCATATCAATCGCCTCTCATACCTGAGCATCAGAGGCCGGGCAGGTAGCTCAGTCGGTAGAGCAGAGGACTGAAAATCCTCGTGTCGGCGGTTCGATTCCGTCCCTGCCCACCATATTCCTGCTTAAAGTACGGTAATCGGTGTAATAGTATATTGGCATAGTGGTTATTGGTCCTTCCACGCATTCACGCTTTCCTCAGTAGTTTACCCAGATTCTTTCTCCACTGCCCTGCTTATAGTAAACAGCTCATTTCAGGTATGTTATAATTTCTTTCTATCCGTGGTTATAACGGAAGTCTTGGAGAGGAGTTAATCATGAAGATAGAAAGACTGGTAAGAAAAGAGGTCCGGTCACTCAGGGCCTATGAGGCAAAGGAGATCCCCTGCAGGGTGAAGCTTGATGCCAATGAGAGCCCCTTTGATCATCAGGAGACCCTCGGGAAGATAAAGGGGATACCCACAAACAGGTATCCCGACCCTGAGGGCAAGGCTCTGAAGAGGGAGGCGGCCAGGAGGTGGCGGCTGAAGCAAGGCCAGATCCTCCTCGGTAACGGCTCCGACGAGCTCATTTACTATCTGATTACCACCTTCGGCGGGCCTGTAATCTTTCCTGAGCCGACATTTTCAATGTACGGGATAATCGGGAAGGCCCTTGGGGAAGAAGTGACAGGAGTCAGGCTTTCAAGGGATATGGATCTGGATCTTCCGAGGATGGAAGATGCCGTAAGGAAGCACCGTCCGAAGCTGATTTTCCTGAGTATCCCCAACAATCCCACAGGGAACTGCTTCTCCTCTGAAAAGGTCCTCCGGATAACGGGGATGACTAAAGGAATCGTCGTGATTGACGAGGCCTACCAGCCCTTTTCAAGCAGGCGGGGTTATATCCCCCTGCTCCGGGATATGGAGAACATGGTGATCATGAGAACCCTGAGCAAGATAGGCTTTGCATCCCTGAGAACGGGGTTTTTGATAGCATCGGAAAAGATAATCAGTGAGGTGAACAAGGTAAGGCTTCCCTTCAACGTGAACAGCCTGAGCCAGCGGGCCGCCTGCGAGGCCTTCAGGAACTGGCCCGTTATCATGAAGGAGGCGGAGAAGATAGTCAGGGAGAGGGATGCACTCTTCCGGGAACTTGATTCATTGGAGGGGGTGAGGGCATGGCCCTCGGAGGCGAACTTCATCCTCTTTCAGGTGAAGGATGCCCGGCGGGTCTGGAAGGCCCTTCTCAAAGAGGGCGTTCTGATAAGAGACATGACAGGAACATTCAAAGATGCCCTGAGAGTGACTGTAGGGAGGGAAGAGGAAAACCGGTTCTTCCTGGACCGGCTAAAAAAGGTCCTCTCCAGATGGTCCGGCTCCAGCCGGAGGGGCGTCTCCAACTGAGGCTTCTGCTGGAGGGTCTGTGACCAAGAAAAGGGCTGCCCTTGTATCCGTAGCTTCCAACTCCTTTCTGGTTTTGGCCAAGGGGTCTGTCGGAATAATGACCGGGAGCATGAGCATCCTCTCCGAGGCCCTGAACAGCGCGACCGATATTGTGGCATCACTGCTTGCATATTTCAGTGTGCGTGAAGCAGAAAAGCCTGCAGACAGGGACCACCCCTATGGTCACGGGAAGTATGAAAACCTGAGCGGCCTTGTGGAGGCGGTCCTTATCACAGGCGCAGCAGTCTTTGTCTTTTATGAGGCAGGGGTGAGGCTGGTTGAAGGGGCCACGCTGAAGATTCCCGCCCTTGGTGTACTGGTGATGTCAGTCTCAATGGCTGTCAAGTACACAGTCTCGGCAATGCTTCAGAGGGTTGCCCGGGAGACCGAGTCAATCGCCCTTGAGGCTGAGGCCAAAAACCTCCGCATGGATGTCTGGACCAACCTAGCCGTTCTGGCTGGGCTTGTCTTTATCGGCCTGACCGGCGTGAACTTCATCGACTCCATACTCGCCTTTTTTGTAGCAGCCATGGTGATCAGGGAAGGGGTATCGATCGCAAGGCAGTCTCTCCAGGGACTGCTTGATACCAGCCTTCCCGAGGAGGAGGTGAAGGAGATCTTCCAGGTCCTTGATGCACATCAGGACATGATCAAGGACTACCATGAGGTAAGGACCAGGCGCGCAGGGAGCGAAAGACATATAGACCTCCACCTTACGGTATGCAAAAATGAAAAGATAGAAGAGACCCATCAGACGATGGAGAGCATAGAGAGGGAGCTTTCCGGGAGACTCCCGAATACAAAGATTGTGATACATCCTGAGCCATGCACCCATGCCTCCGAGAACTGTCCTGACGAGTGCTACTGGTTGAGTGCTGATAAGAAATCTGAGAAGAAA
>WFTX01000219.1 GCA_015485235.1 Nitrospirota bacterium
AGGAACATAGGGGCCCGGGGGGGTACCGTTTACCGACTCATAGTACCTCCGGTAGTCATCTCTCATCCTCTCCTCCGATGTCCCATGCCCGGTGAAAAGGTTTTTTCGGGAGAGGGCAAGATACCCACTCCAGGCCTCCAACCGGAGAGAGAGCTGGACCTTCTGAAGGGTATGGGCCTTCATCGTCTTGAAGTGTTTCGGGAAGAGAAAACCGATGAGTATCAGGATAACGAGGGTGCTGGAGATAAGGATGGCAACAGGTCGCCTTACTCCTGAGGGGTTTTTGACTACCAGTATGACCCAGAAGACAAGAACAAAGGCAAGAGCGATCCATCCGCCCCTCACTCCCACGCTGATTATGCCTGCCGTCATGGCTATCGAGACAAGATACCAGAGTTTCCTTTGTAGTCCTGTCCTCTGGTAAGCGAGGAGCAGTCCAAAGGGGAGAAAAAAGAGGAGAACCGTGGCAAAGTACCGGTCCTCGCCGTAATTGATGGTCCCCTGTGAGATGAGGTCGCTTCCTGTCTGATAGATTGCATAGAGGAGATAGAGTATACCCCCTGTTCCGAGTATAAGGATTCCCCGCTTCTGACGCTCTTCTGAAGAGAAAACATAAATCGATGCAGAGGCCAGGAGAAAGACCTTGAGGTATGTCCGTTTGAAGGAGAAAAGGGCTTCCAGAGGGGGATAATGCAGGAGAGAGCTCAGAAGTCCGGAGAGGCAGAGGCCCGACAGGAGGAGGTAGAGAGGGTCTTTCCAGTTGAACCCCGGTGTTCTGGTAAGTGCAAGACCGGCAAGCCATATCCCGGTGGAGATATAAAATCCCGCCTCCCTCAGGGAACCGAGATGGCCGCCGAACATCAGGAGTATATAGATATAGAGTGAGCCCTCCATCACCCTTTCGGCACGATCCTTAAGCAGAGGGGAGATCTCTCTCATGGCAGGTCGATCCCCTTCAGGCCTTTCCCGCTTCCCTGAGTACCGACAGGTACACTCTCATCATCCCTTCACACATCCTTTCCTTTGTGAAACAGGCAGCCACCTTCTTCCGTCCCTCCCTTGCAAGGGCCCTTGCCCTTTCAGGCTGGTCAAGGAGTTCGATTATAACATTTGAAAGCCCCCCGGGGTCTCCCGGTGGGACAAGCATGCCTGTCTTTTCATGCTCTATTACCTCTGTAACACCGTCCACCGAGGTCCCTATTACAGGAACCTCCATGGCCATCGCCTCAAGAAAGGCGGTTCCAAGGGCCTCCTGGAGGGTGGGGAGCACAAAGAGGTCGAGTGCCCGGAGTATCCGGGGGACATCCCGTCTCCTGCCGAGCATTATTACCTGTTTTTCAAGGCCAAGCTGCTCTATGGCAGTATTGAGGTTCCTCCACTGGGGACCGTCTCCGGCAAAGACGAAGCGGGCTTCAGGGAACCGCCGGAGCACTGCAGGTATGGCCTCAAGAAGATGGTGATGCCCCTTCTTCTTTCTGAGAATCCCTATAGTCCCGATCAGGGGAGCATCCCTTCTGATCCCGAGCTCTTCCCGGAATGTATAGTCATACATTTCAGGATTGAAAACCTCCGTGTTTACACCTGTGGGTACTGCCGTGACCATACTTTCAGGAACCCCTTCTGATACAAGATAATTCTTTACATACTTGCTCACTGTAACCACTCTGTCCGGGAGGTTACGGTACGTGACAAGGGAGGTGATGGGGAGCGCAAGATGCCGGGTCCTGACAATGGCAGGTCTTTTCCCGGAGAGTCTTCCTGCCAGCCCTGCAAGGAGACTGTCCTTACCGGAATGGGTATTGATGATGTCAATCCGGTCATCTCTGATGATCCTTATCAACCGGAGTATGGCAGGGACATCGT
Organism: Nitrospirota bacterium; assembly: GCA_015485235.1. Classification (GTDB taxonomy): domain Bacteria; phylum Nitrospirota; class Thermodesulfovibrionia; order Thermodesulfovibrionales; family JdFR-85; genus WFTX01. The sequence goes on from WFTX01000219.1 coordinate 1,864, forward strand.
AGCTCTTTCTCATGGGGACCTCACGTGTCAAGATCCCCTTCTCCCGTGCCCTTTCAAGGATTACGCTCCCTGGCGGGGAGGCAATAATAACTTCTACACCCCTCTCCTTCAGCCCTGTCGCTTCTTCAATGATCCTGTTTTCCTGTCCTCCCCAGCCAGGAGAGGATTCCGTGTGGAGAACCCTGAATTTATAATCAGTCATTTAAGTGCCTCAGGTGTCTGTCCAGTCTGTCTGTAGCCTGTGCCGGTGTTATCGCTTCAAGACACTTGCTCACCTTGGTCCCGTTACAGCCGTCCCGGTCACAGGGGATACAATCCCACTCGAGCTGAAGCACGGTATGCAGTCCTGCCTCCTGGAGGCCCTTTGAACTCCTGTAGGGTTGGACCTCCTCCTGCCTCTCATTCCCGTTCGGCCAGGGACCCCAGTTGAAGGCCCGGGTAGGACCGAAAAGGGCGACCACAGGGGTGTTCACGGCAGCAGCCATATGCATCGGGGCAGAGTCGATCCCGAAGAAGAGGTCCGCCTGTTCCGAGACCGCAGCAAGTTCCTTTAGGGTCAGTTGTCCCGCAAGGTTTATAATCTTAGGATGAGAGGAACTGGATTTCCCGGCAGCCTCCGTCATGATCTCATCCACCATCCTGAGCTCCCGTTCTGCAGGGGAGGATGTGATCACCACGGAGTTGCCCTGTTCAGTCAGCCATCTGATCACCATGCCCATGTGTTCCGGCGGCCAGCACTTGAAGAACCACCGTGATGTGGGATGTATATGAACCAGAGGCCCCCCTGCCCTGCTGGTGAGAGGTCCCAGAAGGGTCCTTACACGGCTCCTGGCCTCATCAGGGATGGAGAGGCCTACACTGATAGCTCCGGGAGTGATCCCCAGGGGCTCAAGTAGGGAGAGGTTCTGTAAGACAGTATGACTCTGATGATCAATCTTCCGTGTGGCGGTGTAGAGCATCTTCTTCCCCGGGAAGCCCTTTCCCTTCGGGTCTACGCCGATCCGGACCCTTGCACCGGAGATGAACGAGACGAGGGCAGCACGGTCGCCACCGGTGAGATCGATCGACAGGTCAAAACCTGTGCCCCGTATCCTCCTGAGAAAGGCAGCTTCTTCAGCAAGGCGTTTTGGGAGGGGAAGAATCTTTACGGTTCTGTCGAAGACAAGGACTTCTTCAATATGAGGGTTGCCCGTCAACATCTCTTCGGTTCCTGAGTTCACGAGGGCCCATATCCTGGCATCAGGGAAGGTCCGGGCAAGGTGTTCGAAGACAGGGGCAGTAAGGAGCACATCCCCGATATGGCGGAGTTTTATTACAAGGATACCCTTTATTTTCTCCCTCTCCGGATGGTTCATGGCCTGTTCTCTGCGAGCTCCTTGATTATCTCCAGAAACCTGTTGAGCGAGTCCCTGAGGGGGTACCTCTCGGCGGTCTTCCGGGCCTCTGACCTGTGCAGAGGGAGATTCTCGAGTGCCCTTGAGATCTGTTCAGACAGTTCCTGCCGGCTGAAGGGATCGGTCACTATATATCCATCTCTTCCGGTCTGGATGATCTCCGAGGCTCCGTTATGGCTCGTTGTAACAACGGGCAGTCCCGATGCCAGTGCCTCTATCGTGGCATTACTGAAAGGGTCATATAAGGTGGGTAGCACAAAGAGGTCAGCCCCCCTGTAAAAGGGCCGGGGATCCCTCACAGGGCCGCCGAAGACCACCCTGTCCTGCACCCCGTACCTGCTGGCCAGTCCGGCATACCTTTCCGTGTCTCCTCTGCCTATCACAAGCAAAGAGGCTTCCACTTCAATTTCAGGGAGTGCCGCTATCAATACTCCCAGCCCCTTCCTCCTGAAGTCAGAGCCCATGAAGAGAAGAAGATGGTGGTCCTCCGGGATATTGAACATCTTCCTGATGACTTCCCGTTCCGAGCCATCGCCCGGGCTGAAGGTCTCAAGGTCAACACCGTTGTAGATCACATCCAGGCGGTCCTCATCAACTGGATAATGCTTCAGGATGTCCCTCTTTACCATCAAGGAGTTTGCAATTATCCTCGGAGTTTCCAGAAATATCTTCTCTTCAATACTCAGGAGGCTTCTGTGGAGGGGACTTGCATGGAAGGAAAGGCCCCTGAGCCGGCCCTCCGCTTTCCGCCTTATCTGAAGCCATCGCCTGTGGCACCCGTCACCTGCCCGGTAGATGTCTGTGCCCGGTGTTCTTTCCAGGGAGATGGAGCAGTCCGGTGAGATCCTCCGGAGGGCCTCTGATGCACGCCGGTTGAACTCGAGCGTGGATAAGAGAGAGCTTCCGGCGTGGATATCAATCCGGACGATCTCCACCTCCGGGATTTCCTCCCACTCGGAAGTGATCAGGAAGATCTCGTGCTTCTCCCCCCTCAGAAGGTTGAGGAGGCTTGAGAGATAGCGCTCAGCACCTCCAAAGAGGTTCATCCTTTTTTTAAGAAAGGCAATCTTCACTTGTACGGGAATTAATAGAGTCCCTGTCCGAACCTGAATATTCCCGGTTTGCAGTTTCAGATCAGAGATCTCTGTCGAGGTTCTATATTATATCAGACATGAAAGGTGGGAATCTCATCAGGCAGGTACAGGCAGAGTTTCTGTATGTCTTAAACGCCGGTATTTTTCAGTTCGTTCATCAGTTCTTTCACGCTTAATATCCGGTCTACCCGGTAGGCGTTCGTTCCGACGGTGTACAAGGGCTTTTCCTTGTCAGGGTTGTAGCCGGCTGAACTCAGAAGGCCGTTACAGATACAGAAATATGACTCATTGGACTCCTTGGCAGGACAGCGGGTGAACCTGCCTTCCTCATCCTTCAGAAGCACATATCCCTTGTCGCACCTGGGGGGACGTCTCCGATGGAGTGCATCCACATACATGGGAGATTCCTTAAGTACCCGGAAGGGCAGTCCACAGGGGGAGCCGGGGTTGTCGGCAACAACTATGTCCTCTCTACGCGCCCTCAAAACGGCCTCCTTGTATTCAGGGGTGGCAGAACTCTCAACCGTGGCAAGGAACCTTGTTCCCATCTGTACCCCGTCAGCCCCAAGCTCTAAAAAGCGCTTTATATCCTCGTGGGTGTATATGCCACCGGCAACAATAATTGGGAAATCACCATACTTCCTGGCCACATCCTTGACAGGGGGGAGGAGGTTCTCCAGTCTGTTCTCCTCACGGTCTATCTGGTCAAAATGGAATCCAAGGTGTCCTCCTGCCAGAGGTCCCTCAAGGACCGCCGCATCAGGACGGTATCCCTGACGTTCCCACTTCCTGCAGATTATCTGAAGTGCCCTTGCCGATGATACTATGGGGATAAGGGCGGTATCTTTGGGTTTCTGGATGGAAGGCAGTGAGAGGGGAAGCCCTGCCCCGGAGATAATCATGTCAGCACCGGCATCAATTGCCCCCTTTACAGAGGCCTCATAGTCGCGCATAAGGGCGACCATGATGTTTATTCCAGCAACGCCGCCTTTGCTTTTTGCCAGAGAGACCTCTGCATAGGTTGCCTCGTAGGTGTTGAACTTCTTGTTATATCTTTTGGAGAGAAGCCTGTCCAGTGCTGCACTCGAAATGATTCCTGCGCCTCCCTCGGCAGCCACAGCACTTGCCAGGGGAGAGAGTGAGACACCCACTCCCATCCCCCCCTGGATGATGGGCACCTCAAGGGTGCAGTTCTTGATTTTTAAACTCGAAAACAAATGCTCTCTTTCAGTATCTTTGATTTCCAGACAAAGTATCCAGTCCTACAACAATATTGTAACAAAAACTGAATCATTATGGAATGTCCCTGTCAGGCCGGTTTGATGTCGGGAGTTTGCAAGGCGGTTCCGCTGCTCAGGTCACCGGGACTTTGAGCATAGATTATACCATAAGGACACATTTTTCTTGTTTTGATATATTGGTGTACTGGTATATTAGTTATATAGGTAATTGCGTTTCCCGCCTTCCACCTTTCTCGCTTTTATTACCAAACCAACGAAATCAACGAGATAAACAAGACAAAGGAGAGTGGCTTTCAGGCCTTCCCCGGGGAGTGCTGGAATGTTTTTCAGTTAGTTACGTGTCTCTTTGACCTCGAAGTGCTTCTTGAGTTCATCAAGGAGCTTCGGGCCAACCCCCTTCACTTCTGTCAGGTCATCCATGCTTGCAAGGCCACCCCTTTCGGTTATGAAAGAGACGATTGTTTCAGCCTTTTTCTGGCCGATTCCCTTCACAGCAATCAGGTCTTCAACCGTGGCCTTGTTGATGTCCATCAGGCTTCCCGAGCCAGCGGCCAGAAGCGCTGTCCCAAGGATGATGGCGGAGATCGCCAGAATTACGATGATGGTTTTTCTGATTCTCATATACTTCCCTCCTTATTCAAGACATTTCACTCCCCGGGGAAGGAGTGCTGCCCCAAACGTTCAGATTTGTGTCCACAGGTATTATTCGGTGCTTTTCTACGAAGTGTTTGTCACTTGTGCCCCCCTCAGGACCGTTGTTATTTCCCGTCAGGATAGGTTAATATATTATACTGTGTCGGTCCTCCGTGTCAATGTTGGTCCCCTTTATTGTTACGACTGTGTGACTGCCCTCAGACGATTTGTGGGTGGAATGAAGGGGATCGAATCGGTTGAGGTGGAGGACGGGATGGTCGAGGTAAGGTATTCAGCAGCGGAGATTTCAGAAAGAGAGGTCCTGAAGATCATCTCCGATACGGTTCAGAAACTTGGATACAGCATTATAGAATCATCAGATAAATTACGCTGAAGGAGGTCAGGAAATTGAAAGAGGGAATTCATCCGGAGTATAAAGAGGCCCAGGTAGTATGTGCCTGCGGAGAGACCTTTACCACAAGGTCTACTATACAGAAGATCCAGGTGGATATCTGTTCCAGGTGTCATCCCTTCTTTACCGGCAAGCAGAAGATGCTGGATACTGAAGGCCGGGTGGAGAAGTTCCGGAAGAAGTACGCCAGGCACGGAAAGTAGCAGAGACCAGCCGTCGAGCAGCAGAGGCTTCCACAGATCCGTGGAACCCCTGGAAGGGCCGACGGCTTTTCTGTTTCTGGAGGCGGTTTAGCCAGGACGAATAATGAATGCATATGAAAGAATCACTGCAGGATAAAAAGGGTGTGAGAGAATCACGGGCAAGGGGCCCCCTTATGGTAAGAGTGGCTTTCGGTCTTGTTGAGGCCCTGCTGCTTTCGCCGGCCCGGGAGAGCGCCGATGCGGCTAAAAATGTGGGTGGTCAGGCCGTTATCGAGGGTGTGATGATGCGGGGGCCTGAAAAGTGGGCTGTTGCTGTAAGAGACCTCAAGGGAGAGGTCCACTCAAAGTCCGAACCCCTGAAGAAGCGCCATCCCTTTCTCAAGAAGCCCCTTCTCAGAGGAGTGGTGGCACTGGTGGAGGCCCTTGTCCTCGGGATCAAGGCGATAGACTTCTCTGCATCAAAGGTCTATGAGGATGAGGAATCGGGCGAAGGGCTGAGCCCCCTTGCGATAGGGCTGACAATCGGCTTTTCCCTTCTTCTCGGGATCGGCCTCTTCATCTTCCTCCCACTCTATGTAACCAGGCTTGTCGGGCTTGTTTTCCCCCTGGTTGAGGATAGTTCCCTCCTCTTCAACCTTGTGGACGGCCTGATCAGGGTGGGGGTATTCCTGCTTTATGTTACGGCTATCGGTTTGTGGAAGGAGATGAGAAGGATCTATGAGTATCACGGTGCAGAACACAAGGTGATTCATGCCTACGAAAGGGGCGAAGCCCTGGAGCCTCAAAGTGTGCTGGAGAAGTTCAGCCCCCATCATCCCCGGTGCGGGACCAGCTTTCTTCTGATAGTGATGCTGGTGAGCATTCTGGTCTTTTCCCTGATCCCCAAGGACTGGGCATTCATGATGAAGTTCGGCTCCCGCCTCGTCCTGATCCCCTTGATAGCCGGGATATCCTATGAGATGCTGAAACTCTCGGCCAGGAGAAGTGATATAAGACTCTTTTCAATCCTCTCCATGCCGGGGCTCTTTCTGCAGAGACTGACAACGAGGGAGCCTGATCAGGACCAGGTGGAGGTAGCAATCGCCGCCCTCGGGCTTGTTACGGAAGGTGAAGATGATAGATAAACTGAGCGCCATAGAGGAGAAATATGAGGAGCTGAGCCGGAAGCTCTCCGACCCGGAAACGATGAAAGACATGAATACCTATACGCGTCTTTCCAAGGAGCTTGCCGACCTGAAGCCTGTTGTGGATTCCTTCAGGGAGTACAGAGAGGTTATGGAGGGGATTGCCGAGGCTGAAGAGATCATCAAGAGTGACGATCCAGAACTGAAGGAACTTGCCACCGAGGAACTGGAGGAACTGAAGGCACGCCTGCCTGAGCTGGAACGGCAACTGAAGATACTCCTGCTGCCCAGGGACCCGAGGGATGAAAGGAACGTGATTGTGGAGATCAGGGCCGGAACCGGCGGGGAGGAGGCCGCCCTCTTTGCTGCAGACCTCTTCAGGATGTATTCAAAGTATGCCGAGAAGAAGGGCTGGAAGGTGGAGATTATTGACTCAAGCCCAACGGGTATAGGCGGGCTGAAGGAGGTTGTTGCACTCATACAGGGAAAGGGGGCATACAGCAGGCTGAAGTATGAAAGCGGGGTCCACAGGGTCCAGAGGGTTCCCGATACCGAGACATCAGGAAGGATACATACCTCGGCAGCCACTGTGGCAGTCCTTCCGGAGGCAGAGGATGTGGATGTGAGGATTGACGAAAAGGACCTGAAGATAGATACCTACAGGGCCTCCGGTGCCGGCGGCCAGCATGTGAACAAGACCTCATCAGCCGTAAGGATTACCCACCTTCCTACAGGGATCGTTGTCCAGTGCCAGGATGAGCGTTCCCAGCACAAGAACAGGGTAAAGGCGATGAAGGTACTCAGGGCGAGGCTTTACGAAATAATGATCAGGGAGCAGGAGCAGGAGATCTCTGAGACAAGGAAATCCCAGGTCGGCTCAGGGGACAGGAGTGAGAGGATAAGGACCTACAACTTTCCCCAGAACAGGGTGACCGATCACAGGATCGGGCTTACGATTCAGAAGCTGCCACAGATTCTGGAAGGAGAGATTGACGAGATCATCGATGCCCTGATCACCCATTTCCAGATGGAAGAACTCAAGAAGGTTGCCTGAATCTGAACCGCTCAAAGTGCTGGATCTGATGAGGGAAATCTCCTCCCGGCTGAAGGAGGGGGGTGTATCTGAATACGCCCGGGAAGCAGAGATTATCATAACAGAGTCAACCGGCCTTTCCCGGTCCGAAATCTATACCCACAATCCCGCTCTCAGCCGTAAATCCCTTTCACGGGTCAATGAATTCGTAAAGAGAAGACTCACCGGCGAGCCCCTCCAGTATATAACAGGCCGGGTTGATTTCCTTGGAGAGGAGTACCTGATCGGACCGGGTGTCCTTATACCAAGGCCGGAGACGGAGATACTCGTTGAGGAACTCCTTGCTATTGTTGAAACTTCAGGTATCAAGTCTCCCTCTGTTCTGGACCTCGGGACAGGCTCAGGATGTATCGCCATCTCCATTGCACTGCGACTCCGGAATGCCGGGGTTATTGCGATTGATTCGTCCAGAGAGGCTCTGAAATACGCCCGGTTGAACGGTGAGAGGCTCGGGGTGGAGGTGACCTTCCTTGAGGGTGATCTTTACGAGCCTGCAGGAGATAAGAAATTTGATATCATTGTTTCAAACCCTCCCTATGTGAGGACTGCCGAGATACCTGCTCTGCAGCGTGAAGTGGCGGGATTTGAACCTGCCGGGGCCCTTGACGGAGGTGCAGACGGGCTGGACGTAATCAGAAGGATAATACTCGGGGGCCGGGAGCATCTGAGGAAGGGAGGATACCTCTTCCTTGAGGTCGGACCCGGGCAGGCCGGGCAGGTTGGGGAACTGGGCCTGGAGGCTGGCTACAGGCATGCAAGTACAGTGAAAGACCTTGCAGGAATAGAGAGGGTGGTCATATTAGCGGGGTGAATTCTACGTTTGTGTATTAGTATATTAGTATATTCGTGTATTGGTGTATTGGTTATCAGGTTACAGGGAAAAGGCTGTCATTGGTCATAGATATATTGGTGTATTAGGTTACTCGGCCCCAACCTTAACCTCAACCTCGGCCTGTCTTTTACTCCCTCGCGATCGCCCTGTTGGCTATGTCCTTCCTGTAGTGCATCCCCTCAAAGTGTATCTTTTCCATCGCCCTGTAGGCATTGTCCCGGGCGGCACGTATATCTTCACCAATGGCGGTGACCCCGAGTACCCTTCCCCCGGCGGTTACAACGTTTCCGTCACTGAAGGCGGTGCCCGCATGAAAGACCACCACATTGTCGTCACCCTTGAGATCCTCCAGTCCTGTGATCACCTTCCCCTTTTCATAACTTCCAGGATACCCTCCGGAAGCGGCCACAACGCAGACCGCTGCCTCGGGCCTCCACTGGAGGGTAAGGCTGGAGAGCCTCTCCTCAGAGATGGCAAGGGCGATCTCCAGAAGGTCTGACTTCAGCCGCATCAGTATGGGCTGTGCCTCGGGATCGCCGAAGCGGCAGTTGAATTCCAGGACAGAGGGTTCGCCATCCCTGATCATGAGGCCTGCATAGAGTATCCCCTTGAAGCGGACCCCTTCCTCAGCCATACCCCGTATGGTGGGCTTTATCACCCTCTCCATTATTTTTCTCTCCACTTCCGGAGTAACGACAGGGGCAGGGCTGTATG
>WFTX01000220.1 GCA_015485235.1 Nitrospirota bacterium
GATCACAGAGGGCTTCATCCTCGGGAAGTATAATTACACTGCCTTCAGGAAGGGACGAAAAAAAAAGCCTGCGACAGAACTGGAGTTCATTGGAAAGAGGGAAAGAACAGAAAGAGACATTTTGAAGGAATCCACCCTCATTGGTGAAGCAGTCAATTTTGCGAGAGATCTTGTCAATACCCCAGCAAATTATCTTATCCCGGAGGTTCTTGCCTCTGAGGCCAGGAAGCTGAAGTCTCGTAGAATCTCCGTTCAGGTTCTGAACCGGCGCGGGATAGAACGGGCGGGCATGGGCGCCTTTCTGGCCGTTTCCAGCGGCTCACGAAAGGACCCCCAGTTTATTATCGTAAAGTACAATGGTGCCTCCTCAAAGGTCCCTCCCTCACTGCTCATAGGCAAATCCGTCACCTTTGACAGCGGCGGTCTTTCACTCAAGCCTTCTGAAGGCATGGAAAAAATGAAGTATGACATGGCTGGAGGCGCTGCAGTCCTGGGCGTTTTCCATTATCTCAGAAAATCGGGTATATCCGCAAACATTATAGGTATCCTCCCGGCGACGGAGAACCTCCCGGGCGGATCAGCTGCAAAACCCGGTGATATCGTAAGGACAGTCTCCGGAAAGAGCATAGAGATCCTGAACACCGATGCAGAGGGCAGGCTTACCCTTGCCGATGCCATAGACTTCTCAAAGAGGTTCAAACCCCGGGCGATAATCGATATCGCTACCCTTACCGGTGCGTGCTCCGTAGCCCTGGGAAACGAAGCCATTGCGTTAATGGGAAACAACGCCTCTCTGATCAGCTCAATTAAAAAGGCATCAGAACTAACAGGTGAACGGGTCTGGGAGATGCCACTTTTTGAAGAATACAGGGAGTATCTGAAAAGCGACTTCGCTGATATAAAAAACATAGGCGGAAGGTCAGGCTCTCTTGTTACTGCCGCATATTTCCTGAAGGAGTTTGCGGGCAACACACCCTGGGCACACCTGGACATCGCATCCACTGCCTGGACTGACAAGGAGAAACCCTGCTATCCTGTTGGGGCCACAGGGGTTGGAGTCCGTCTCCTCATCTCACTATTGAAGGAGTTATACCAATGATTATCACAGTCTTCTTTCTTACAGTTCTTTTCCTGACAATACCCGATCAGGCCTTTGCCTGGGGACCGCTCACCCACATCTATCTGGGAAGCGAAATTGTCTCCCTTTCCGCTGCACTTCCTGCAGCCATCTCAGCACTCATCAGAAGGTACAGGGAGGATTTTCTCTACGGAAACCTTATGGCAGACACCATCCTGGGCAAGAAGTTCCTCCCTGATTTTCTCAACTCCCACTCCTGGGACGTGGGGCTTGATCTTATGGAGTCGGCAGAAACAGACCAGGAGAAGGCCTTTGTTTATGGTTATCTTGCCCATCTCGCAGCAGATACAGTAGCCCACGGAAGACTTACTGAGGGCCAGCGTTATCCCGGCCATACCATCTCCGAACTCAAGTCTGACAGCCTCGTAGGAAGACGGTACTGGCTGATGGCAATGACGATAAGCAGGCGTGTCCAGAGAAGGAACGACAGGTTTCTTGAGAAGACCCTCCAGAGCCCATTCTTTTCTGTGAGAACCAGCAGGAACTTATACAAGGGAATCGTCTACCTCTCCTTCTTCACACCCCAGCGGATGAACACCTTCCTGGACAGAACACCTCACTTGACAGGAATTCCCTCTTCAGAGAGAATACTCAGGCTCCACAAGAAATCCATTGAACGGATGGCGGACATCCTGGAGAAGGGAGAATGCTCAAGGGTCCTCCGGTACGATCCCATATCACAATCCAATCATGGAAAGGTCACCTCGCTGTTGAGGGAACTTAATGAAGGACGTTCTTGGAAGAGATGAACTGATCTCCGTCTCCCGGGCCAGGGAATATTTAGAGGCCATAGAGGTCAATACTCCTGATACAGAGCTTATCCGGCTGGAAAACTCATACGGCCGGATCCTTGCTGAAGATATCACTGCGGGGGAAGACCTGCCAGGCTTCGACCGCTCCACAATGGACGGTTTTGCTGTAATCTCATCGGACACTTTCGGTGCCTCCGAAACCACTCCTCTCTACCTTACAGTTAAAGGCGAGGTGGAGATGGGCGACCCTCCACCCGGCAAAATCAGACCCGGAGAGGCAATGAAGATACCCACAGGCGGCATGCTTCCCGAAGGCGCCGATGCCGTGCTGATGCTGGAGCACTCCAACACCGTAAGTCCTGATATGATAGAAGTCCTGAAGGCGGTTGCTCCTGGAGAAAATGTCATCCGGAAGGATGAGGATATCCGAAAGGGAGAGATCATCCTTGAAAGGGGACATAGGCTCAGGCCCCAGGATGTAGGTGCCCTTGGAGGCATAGGAAAGACCGAGTTGAAGGTCTTCAGAAAACCCGTAATATCCCTGATCTCCACAGGTGATGAGATAGTAGCCTCTGCTGAGAAACCCGGACCAGGCCAGGTAAGGGATATAAATTCCCACAATCTCCACGGACTTGTTCTTGAACTCGGAGCTGTCCCCGTCAGGAAGGGGATCCTGAATGATGATTTCGAGTTGATAAAAAGGCAGGTAGTAGAATCCCTGAAGGACTCCGATATGGTTATCGTCACCGGCGGAAGTTCCGTAGGGACCCGTGACTACATAGAGAGAATCATAGAAACCTTAGATGCTACCCGGATGCTGTTTCATGGGGTTTCCATAAAACCCGGGAAACCGGTACTGGCTGCTATTGTCAAAGAAAGAAAGCCCATTTTCGGCCTTCCCGGACACCCCGCTGCAGTCACTGTCTCCTTCAGGACCTTTGTGAAGCCCTTGCTTGAAAGAATTTCCGGTCTCAGGAAAAGGGATCATATAAGCCATGCCGGGAAGGTGAAGGCGATCCTGACCCAGAATATATCTTCCCCCTCGGGAAGGGAAGACCACATCAGGGTCAGGATCGAGGAAGAGGGCGGCAGGCTGCTTGCCATCCCTGTTCTCGGAAAATCCGGACTTATCAAGACCCTTGTCCGTGCTGACGGACTGATAAGGATCCCTCCTGACAAGACAGGCCTTTACAGGAACGACGAGGTTGAAGTAGAGATATTCTGAAGATGAAGGACGACGAAGAAAAGAAAAAGGAGCATGAAGACTGCCCCTGGTGCAACTCTACGGGTGATACTGACCGGACGAGAAGGCTCTACTGGTCAACGGTGCTGGGGATAGCTGTCTTCATACTTATCCTGTACCTCTTGAGCCTACTCTGAAGAAAAGGAGCCCTGAAGAATGAAACTATTGCTCATCTCCCCACCCTTTGGCAAGAAAGGACAGATGTCCAAGGGACTTCCCATCGCCCCTCCAGTGCTGGAATACCTTACGGGACTTACCCGGAAGGTAAGGCCCGACATAAAGGTAGAACTGGTGGATGCAAACAAGGAGCCCTTCAACCCGGAAGAGACGGACGCCGACCTTGTGGGCTTTACAGTTCTGACCCCGCAGGCCCCCTGGGCATACAGGACTGCAGACAGACTCAGAAAGATGGGTAAGAAAGTGGTAATGGGCGGTATCCATGTAACCGCCCTCCCGGAAGAAGCAAAGACGCATGCCGATGCCATAGTCTACGGTGAGGCTGAGACCATCTGGGAAGAACTCCTTAATGATGCCGAACGTGACAGCCTCAAACCCCTCTATAACGGCGGGTTCCCGGAACTTCTCAACCTTCCCCAGCCGGTTACTGACCTCTGGAAGACCCGGTATGTCTACGGATATTTCCAGACCTCAAGGGGCTGTCCCCACCGATGCTCCTTCTGTTCTGTCCACAAGTTCTTTGGTGGTAAGGTGAGGATGAGACCGATTGACGAGGTTGTCAGGGAAGTAGCTGAAAGCCGCTGGCGGCTCTTCTGGGGTATAGATGACAACATCTGGGGTGTGAATGTAAAGAGGTCCATTGAACTCTACAGGGAGATGTCTGCGAATATAAGGGGAAAGTGGTGGTTCGGTTCAGGCGACATTGTCTCTGTCCAGCACCCCCGATCGGATGAACTGCTAAAATACGCACGGAAGGCAGGGCTTACGGCCGTTCTGCTCGGATGGGAGTCCAACAACCTCCGGAGCCTCGAAGAATACAGGGCAGTGAACAAACAGGGCCGGGAGAGACGGGATGCAATTAAAAAGATACGTGATCACGGGATCGAAGTGATGCTCTTCATCATGGTCGGTGGGAGACAGGATGTCAGGGAGGACTTTGAGGGGATACTCAGGCTCTGCGATGAACTGAAGATATCAGCACACCCGGTGATGACCACTCCCTTTCCGGGTACGGAACTGTACGATCTCTACAAGGACTACATAATCCCGGGACTGGACTGGGACAACTATGACGGCAATACCGCCGTGTTTGACCATCCCACAATGAGCACTCAGGAACGGGAAGACCTACTGATCGACATCAGGGCGGAGATCTTTACCATCCCCAAGATCCTTCAACGAATAATGCAGGTCTCCTGGCGGGGGTTCCCCATGAGTCATATCACCTCCTGGATGATCCAGTATCCTCAGGGACGTGCATTCAAGGAGTTCGCCCGTCAACGGGATAAACTCAGGAAGGCCAGGACTGCTGAATCCAAGGGCATTCTTGACAAAAGGCCCGGTATTTAAATAGTATTCATTCTGTCTGAAAAGAGGAACAGAGGAAATGTCGGAAGGCCTGGCCGTATTCATAATGATGAACAACTACTTTCACGACGTCGCCACGGCGATGCTCTTTGCAAGCGGCAGTATCTTCTGGACCGTGCTTGTCCTCTATGAGCGAACTCCCGGTGATGCAACCCTTGATTATCTCATGGGGTTTCACAGGATATCAAGAAAGATCCTTGGCTTCTCCCTTGCATGGCTCCTCTTAGGCGGGATACCAAGGCTCCTCTTTTACAAAGGCTTTGAATGGCAGAATGCGGTCTCAAAGGGGCAGGCCGATGGATTACTTGCAAAGCATATCCTCGCCTTTGTGATGATCATGGCCGGCAGCTGGATCTGGATAAGGGCTTCCCGGAGGATGGCATCCATAATGAAAACATCAGGAACCTGAGGAGACAGGATCAGTGAATAAGACCCGCATCTCCATCTGCAGCACCGGCATTCCAGCCTATCTGTTTCATTTGCAGGAGACCCTTAACTGATGTTCAGTTCCGTGGGAGATGAAGGCAGGGCCATAATTTCAGCACTTCTGATCCTTATCCCGGCGTGCCTGTACATCCTTGTACTTCTTCAGGGAAAGGCGGGAAGGCTCTGCTTTATCGGGGGGGTTCTGGTCCACCTCATCTCAATAATCTCAAGAGGAATGGAGGTAGGAACAATTCCCGTAACGGAAAGACATGACATAATATCTCTCATGGCACTCACTATTGCCCTTATCTGGCTCCTGTTTTCTGAAAAGTTCAGGGACATAAAAGGTTTTGACTATATAGTACCGCCATTGATAACGGTCTTTCTATTTATTGCTCTGGGCCACAGAACGGTGAACACCGTTCCACCCATCCAGCAATCCTTATGGTTCTATATCCATACACTACTTTTCTCGGTAAGTTACGGGATATTTGCGTTCTCTGCAGCTCTGGGGGTTATGCATCTCTATTCAGGAAAGCCTAACGTCGAACTGCTTCATTACAGAAGCGTCCTCCTGGGATGGGTGGTATATTCTTTCTGCCTTCTTGCAGGAAGCATCTGGTTCTTTATGGCCTACGGAACTTATTGGCTCTGGACCTCAAAGGAACTATGGTCGACCATCACCTGGTTCCTCTATGGTATGTATCTTCATTCAAGGTATCTGAAAGGCCTTTCTGGAAGACCAGCCACAGTCATAGGTCTCCTCTCATTTGGAGCAGCACTGTTCACCTATTTCGCAATAGGCCCCGGGAAGGTAATCCAAGCCCCCCCCACACAGTTCTGAAAAAGGCGGTCCGGTGGAAAACCCGGACCGCCTTTTAAGCTGTGCCAAGGCAATACTGCGTCTCTATCTACTTCTTCATTCTGTCTATCAGCTCCACCAGCTTGTCATAGCCCATCGCTCCGCTGGTCTTTCTTCCGTCCTGGAAGATAAGGGTGGGTGTGCCAGTAATACCGAGTTTCTGTCCAAGGGCGATATTCTTGTCAATCACGTCAGTCTCACAGGTCGGATCAGGCAACTGCTTCTTGGCATAGGCGTCTTCAAGCAAGGCAATGGCCTTGGAATTGGACTTCTTCTTCTCACAGTAAATGGCCTTTGACTTGTTGTACGACTGGGGGTGTATGCTTCTGAGGGGAAACATCTTCAGGTAAAAGGCTACATCCTTCCTCTTCTCAACTACCTGCTTCATCACCGGATGAAGTTTCGCACAGTACGGTCAGTCGGGGTCATCAAAAACCGCCACCTTGTACTTCGCGTCAGGATTCCCTAAAACAAGCGCATCATCGAGGGGAATCTGGGAGAAATCCACCCTGTTGATATCATCGAATTTCTCCTTTGTGATATTCCTCTTGCTTATTACATCCACGATCTGGCCCAAAACGAGGTGCTTCTTCTCCCGATCAAGGTAAACGATTGATTTCTTGCCACCTGTTTCGACAATCACTTCATAGAGTCCCTTTATGGGAGACTCTGCCAAGGAGATCACCTTGATCCCCGGTGCAATTGTCTCAAGGACCTTCTTTGCATCCTCACTGGTAAGCTCCTTCTTCTGCGCAACTGCATCGGAAGATACGATGGTGAGAAGACTCAGAATGCCTACCAGCACCATCAATGTCCTTTTAGTCACATCTACACTGCCTTTCAAGATCATTCCTTCTCCTTTCGCCGTTTTATAAAAGGCAATTCCTGCCTTGGATCAGAATTACAGACTGCCACACCGCATATACAGTCTAATCAAACAATATGAAGAAATTATGAAGTTACTGCCCCTCCATAACACTCTGGTAAAAAACATATTATATAACAAAGCACTACAATTATGCCTGATCGTTCTGGTATATTATATTTCATGGGGAATGAAACAAAGACCAGGAAACTTCCCAAGGTGCCTCTCGTCCTGAATGAGATATCATCACGTTTCCTCAGGGAAAACAGGGTGATACCCGTGGAGCTCAAGAACGACATCCTCGAGGTTATAATGGAGGACCCTTCAAGATCCGATATCATAGAGGCCCTTGAATACGCGACAGGTACCCGGATTATCGCATACCAGGGCGATCATGATGAGATTACTGATTACCTCGAAAAGTTTTATGGCAGGGAAAACACCATCAACAGGATAATAGAGGACATTGACCAGCTGACTTACGAGGATATCTCAGAAGAAGAGGAGGATATCGGACACCTCAAGGACCTTGCATCGGAAGCACCGATCATAAAACTCGTGAACCTGATAATTACCAGGGCCGTAGAAAACAGGGCAAGCGACATCCACCTGGAGCCTTACGAGGATGAACTCAAGGTGAGATACCGGATTGATGGTGTCCTCCATGAGGTGGAATCAACACCTCGGAGACTCCAGCCCGCGATAATATCAAGGATAAAGATAATGGCGAAGCTTAATATCGCAGAAAGGAGGCTCCCCCAGGATGGAAAGATAAAACTCAAGGTCCTCGGCAAGGATATAGACATGAGGATCTCAACCATACCGGTACTGCACGGCGAGAGTGTGGTGATCAGGCTCCTTGACCGTGAGAGCATCGTGATCGATCTGGAACAGCTCGGCTTCCCCCCGGACACGCTTGATGGCTTCAACAAAATCATCAGCCTCCCCAACGGGATAATGCTCGTGACCGGACCTACCGGAAGTGGTAAGACAACGACCCTTTATGGTGCCCTTGATAAGATAAACAGCCCTGAAAAGAAGATAATTACCGTAGAGGATCCTGTTGAGTACCAGTTAAAGGGAGTCAACCAGATCCAGGTCAAGCCCCAGATAGGTCTGAATTTCGCCAACACACTTCGCCATATCGTAAGACAGGACCCGGATATCATAATGATTGGAGAGATCAGGGACCTCGAAACTGCCGAGATCGCAATCCAGTCATCCCTCACAGGTCATCTCGTATTCTCCACCCTCCATACCAATGACGCCCCGAGTGCCATAACAAGGCTTATCGATATGGGCGTGGAGAGCTATCTCCTTGCCTCCACTCTCAGGGGAATACTCGCGCAGAGGCTTGTGAGGGTGATATGTCCCGAGTGCAGGGAGGTGGACAGGGAGACCCTTTTAGAGGAACGGCTCATCCTGGGCATACCAGAGAATACCACCATTTACCGGGGGAGGGGTTGTGAACACTGCGCCGGAACCGGCTTCTACGGCAGAACGGGCATCTTTGAACTCCTCACTGTGGATGATGGGATAAGGAGGCTCATATCAGTGGGCGTGGATTCGAATGAACTCAGAAGACAGGCACGTTCATCAGGCATGAGGACCCTGTCGGAAGACGGTGCAAGAAAGGTAATGGAGGGTGTAACAACAATATCTGAAGTAATCAGGGTAACTCAGGAAGTCTGACGATGCCTCTCTTTTCATACCGTGCAACAACCCCTCAGGGCAAGATTGAGGAAGGAATCATAAACGCCCCTGATGAAAGGTCGGCGATTGAGAAGATCAGGGATTCCGGGTATATCCCCATACGAATAACAAGGCCGCGTGAGAAAGAGGCCTCCTTCTCCCTCAGGTTCAGGAAGAAACCGGACATCCTTGTCTTTACAACAGAACTCGCAGCCCTTCTCAATGCCGGTCTTCCCCTAGACAGGAGCCTGAACATCCTTGCCGGGATCACTGAGCAGAAAGCCATGCAGGGGGTGATAGAATCTGTTCTCAAAGCCATAAGAGAAGGCAGTTCCTTCTCCGATGCCCTTGCCCAGCATCCACGGATATTCCCGAGGATATACGTAAACATGGTAAGGGCCGGAGAGGCAGGCGGTGTTTTAGATGTGGTATTGGACAAACTGGTGGAATTCCTGGAGACATCCCGGCAGCTCAGGGAGCACGTACTTTCAGCCATGATCTATCCCTCGATCCTTATCTTAACAGGCGGGGCATCCCTCATAATCCTGCTTACTTATGTGATACCAAAGTTCTCCCGGATCTTTGAAGACCTTGGTCAGGCCATCCCCCTTCCTACCATGATACTCATATCCTTCAGCAACTTTCTGAGCAACTACTGGTGGGTCTTCCTGCTTGCATTCCTCTTTATCTTCTATATTGCAAGGAGGGCTGTCTCCAGACCCGAAGGAAGGAGAAAGTGGGACGAACTGAAGATAAGACTCTTGGGCGATATTATTATCAAACTGGAGACATCCCGCTTTGCAAGGACACTGGGAACCCTTCTAAAAAGCGGTGTCCCTTTGCTCCAGGCCCTTTCCAACGTCCGGGAAACCATCGGCAATACCGTCTTCGCCTCTGCAATAGACCAGGTCATTATCGGTGCCAGAGAGGGGAAGGGGATCGCAGCCCCGGTGGAAAAGACAGGGATATTTCCATCCCTGGCCCTTTCAATGATAAAGGTGGGTGAAGAGACAGGGCAGCTCGACGATATGCTTCTCAAGGTAGCAGACACCTATGAAAAGAACTTGAGGACATCGGTACGGAGATTCATAAGCCTCCTTGAACCTGCCCTGATACTCATAATGGGGCTGATAATAGGATTCATCGTCGTCTCCATCCTCCTTGCCATCTTCAGCATAAATGAACTTCCCCTCTGATGATAAAGACAGGAGAGCCAGGTTGATATTTATGAAACTCTCCTTATATAGAATACGGCCTTATCCGTACAAAGGAAGCAGCGGTTTTACACTACTTGAACTCATCATCGTCCTCCTCCTGATCGGATTGATAACGGGCCTCGTAATGGTGAGTCTCACAACCGCCCTCCCCTCTACGAGATTCCGGTCTGAGGTGCGCAAGCTCGGCTCACTGATGATATATGCCAAGAACAGGGCAGAGTATCTGAACCAGGAGAAGGAAGTAATCCTTGACCTTGAAAAGAGAGAAGCACGATTCGAAGGAAAGACGAGGGCGGCCTTTGCTGACGATACGGAGATCTACATAATTGACCCTATTGAGGGAGAGATACGGGAAGGCCTTTACAGGATTGTCTTTTCTCCGGGAGGCGGCTCCGCAGGTTCTGTCATAGTCTTGTCACGGAAGGGAAGAAGGATGGAAATCCACCTCGATCCCCTTACAGGAGGCGTTATTGTAAAGGCAGGTCAGGAAGGTTGAGAAGGAAAAGATCAGATAAGGGTTTCACCCTGATTGAGGTGATCGTTGCACTCTCGATACTTACAATAGGAGTGATTGGGATTGTGAGCCTATTTTCCGGCTCCCTCCGCTCCATCAACAGAAGTGCCCAGGCCCGCGATATTGGCATGATCGCCATGGCTGAGATGCGGACACTCCTCCTGAGTTCCACTCTGACAGAAACCGAGAATACTGAGCCCCGGGGAGACTATGAAATCTCCTACTCAATCCGTGAAGTTGAGGACGATAGGTTCCAGAACCTTCCGTACAAGCTTTTTGACATAACGCTCAGGGTGACCAGGGAGGGGAGGAGTTTCGGTCTCCGGAGCAGGAAACTGGTACGCACCTTCACAAAATAGAACCGTGAACAAAGAACATAAGTCAGACAATACAAAGGACATCCCATCGGGGACTGAGGACGGTTTCACACTCCTTGAACTCCTCATATCCATAACAGTACTGGGGTTGATGATCCTTGTCATGTCCGGAAGCATCAGCATTGGACTGAAATCCGTTGACAAGGGGGAAAGGGAGGTTTCCAGACAGGAGAGACTGAGGGGAACTTTTACCCTGGTTGACCGCCAGATCAGCAGCATGGTTAAGGCGCTTCGTCCTGTTGAAGGTGAGCGGGTTGTCTGGTTCGAGGGCGATCAAAAAAGTTGCCTGTTTCTCACAGAGAGGTCCCTCTGGGGATGGAAGGAAGGAATTTCAGAGGTCAGATACGAGATCAGTGAATCACCTGCTGACGGTCTTATTATTGCTGAGTCCGAGAGAATTCCCTGGCTTGAGGAAGGGGCCGAACCTGATACCTACACCATGCTGGATGGTCTTGAAGAGGCTGAATTCAGATATCTTGACACAAACACCAGCGGAGAAAAGGAATGGATAGAGGAATGGACGTCAAAGGATCATTACCCGGAGGCCATAGCCCTTTTTCTGAAGGGCCCGGGCTTTGAATACAGCCTTGTCTTTCCAGTCCTGACGGAAGGCAGAACCGAAAGGAAGACGAGGTCCAGAACAGAAACAACTTCTTCAGAAAGAAGACTCTTCCCTTTTAAAGGACAATGATCATGATTACGAAACCTCTGACCTGCAGAAACGACAGGGGCATCGCCCTTCTCCTTGTACTCTGGGTGCTCATACTCCTGATGACCATAATCGTCTCATTTTCCTATCTTGCAAGAACGGAACTTGAGGCAGGTTATCAGTTCAACAAACGGCTCAAGGAGGAGATGCTCCTCGAGGGCGCCATTAACCAGGCCATACTTGAGACCATCTATGCTATCAGAAACCCTGACAGCGAGGATGCATGGCAACTGAACGGGACCCCTCTGGATTATGGTACCAATGAGGATGGGATTACCATAATCATCCGTCCTGAGGCCTCCAAGGTGGATTTAAACAGGTCTTCTGATGTAATATTAAGGGGAATTCTTACTTCCCTCGATGTGGATGCTGAAACTTCTGACATAATTGTGGATTCCATCCTCGATTGGCGCGACAGGGATGATCTCCACAGGTTGAACGGGGCTGAAAACGATTACTATCAGTCTCTTGAAAAACCTTATAGTTGCAAAAACGCCGACTTTGACAGCATATATGAACTCTTACTTGTACGGGGTATAACAAGAGAACTGTTCTATGGAAATAAAGACAGGCCCGGCCTCAGGGATTTTCTTACGGTCTATTCCTCAAATGGAAAGATCGATATGAATACTGCCTCCAGGGAGGTCCTGCTGGCCCTCCCTGGGATGGATCAGACCATGGCTGAGGAGATCATCAGACGGAGGGAGGAGAGGCCCTTTGCCAACATGGCTGAACTCAAAGATGTCATTGGAGAGATTTATGCCGGTGTGGCTCCCTATATAAGCATCGGCAGAACGTCTACATATGAGATAATGGCAAGGATGAAAAAGTCCGGCTATGGAATCTCTGCAACCGTGGATGTGATCGGTCAGGATTATCGCATCCGTTACTGGCGGAAGCCCGCCGGCACTTTGAAGGTGAGTAAGGGGAAAAACCGGAATGAAGATATATGAATTCCTGTTCATGAATCCGATAGAAAGAAACTTCAGGCGGAAGTCCGTCCTCTCCCTGACGATATCGGGCAAATCGTTCAGTATCGCCCAGGTGAAACTAAGGGGTAGAGACTTCGAGGTCAGGAAACTCCATGAACAACCCCTCTCCGGGAAGGGAAGACCTCCTTTCATTGAGGAAATACTTCCAGCGGTTACAATGATAGTCTCCGACCGTGGTATCCTGGACAGGGAGATAGTAATAACCATTCCTCCTGAATGGACGCTCCATAGGGAGATCGACCTGCCTGCAGCAGCAGCCGAGAACCTCCCCGATGTCATCAGTTACGAGATGGACCACTTCACGCCCTTTACGTCAGAACAGGTTCTGTTTGATTTCCATAACCTCTCTGAGAACAAACCATCTGGCGAAAACGGTAAGTGTCATCTGAACATCTATGTTGTCAGCAGATCCCTCATCTCTCCCCTCATTGAAGGGCTGAAAAGGGAAGGGTTTTCTGTTCCTGCCATTACCACAACTGACGGAGCCATAGCCGCCCTTCTCCACGGTCTGACTGGAGAACTGGATATATCCTTCATTATGGAAGGAAGAGTTAACCGAACCATCAAGGGGATGCCGCTCATGTCAGAAGATCCACCACCCGGCCTGAGTGCAGGAATTGATTCCACAGAGGTCCTGGTCTTCAGGAATGGAAACAAGGGTGAACCCTCACCCCTGACTGATGTTATGAGAGATGTCTCCAGGCAGAAGATAAAGAAAGAGGATGTACATGCGGGTGCTGGTGCCATCCCGTTCCTCTTGGACCTGAGGATGCTCAATTTCCTCTCCCCCGGCGAAAGGTCTGCGCCACGCCCCCCTCTGGGACTTACCATAATCCTTGCTGTAGTTGTCATAGGACTTCTCTTCATGTTTCTCCCCCTTCCCCTTCTTAAAGGGGAGAAGATAAACAGGGCCCTCCAGGGACAGATCGATTCGCTCAAGCCGGCTGTTATGAAAGTGGAGTCCATGAAAAAGGAGCTTCAAAACATACGTCAGGAACTCAGGATAATCGCTGAATTCAAGACAAAGAACCCCCAGATGCTCCTGATGCTCAGGGAGCTCACAGAAATCATCCCCGAAAACACATGGATCACCAGACTCGAGATAAAGGGAGAGAAGGTGACAATCGAGGGATTTTCCGATAGCGCTACCCCTCTCATATCACTACTTGAGTCCTCGGATATCCTGAAAAACGTCAGCTTTTCATCCACCACTGTGAAGGACAGGAGGATGAACAAGGAACGGTTCAGGATAAAGGGTGAACTGGAACGAAAGGACAGAGCCAGTGCAGGGGAATAAGCGACTTCTACTGGGGACAGCCGTAATCATTGTTCTGGCAATCGTTACGGGTTACCAGTATGGCTACGGAACATACAGGAGCAGGCTCGCCTCTATCAAGGAGACTCGAGAGATGAGTCTGAAGACTCTGAGCAAGTACAGAAAAGTCCTCTCAGAAAAGAAAAGCATCCAGAGGGAACTCAACCAACTCAGAAGGGCTCTGAAGGACGAGGAGCTCAAGCTTCTGAGGGGTGAGACCCCTGCCCTCGCCTCTGCCTCCCTCCAGAGCATCGTGAAACAGATAATCAGTTCCGAGGGTGCCACCATCAGGAGTGAGAGGGTTGAGAGGACGGAGGAAATCGACGGCTTCAGGGAGGTTTCTGTAAGCATAGACCTTTCAGTGGATTCAATAGCCACCCTCTCCAATATAATCTACAACATCGAGTCACGCACCCCTTACATGGTCATAAAGGAGATGAGTATAAGGGTTAGAAATTACCGGAGACCCGGTGTCCTGACGGTCAGGCTCAGGATATCAGGTCTCTCCAGGGCATGAACCGGCTTTCTCCATGAAGACAGACGTTCCCACCCCGCCCAGGATACTGGTACCATTACTGCTCGAGGAGGTTCTACGCAAGAACCACTCCCCCAAGGTTCTCCTCCAGAGGGTCTCTTCAGAGACTGTGAGGAAAGAACTCCCCTTCATGAGGGAGATCCTTTATGGTGTGCTCAGGAACCTCCTTTATATAGACTGGAGGCTTGGCCCTTACCTCAGGAGGCCCGGAAGGCTCAACAGCTATACCCTGAACAATCTCCGTGCCGGTGCCTACCAGATCCTCTTCATGAGGGTGCCTGAATGGGCTGCTGTGAACGAATCAGTAGAGGCGGAAAAGACAAAGGGGAAACATCCGGAACTCGTAAACGCCGTCCTGAGGAGCATGGTCAGGGAAGCCTCCGAGCCTCCCCTCCCTCCCTCGATCGATAGAAAGCTTTCCATCCTTTACTCCCATCCCCTCTGGCTCGTCAGGAGGTGGCTCCGGCGATTCGGACCCTCTGAGACGGAAAAACTCCTCCAGATTAACAATACCATTCCCCCTCTCACACTCAGGATAAACAGTTTAAGAACAACAAGGGAGGATTTTCGTGAAATGCTCTCCGAGATGGGAATACCTCACCGTGAGACATCCCGCTCCCCTGCGGGGATCATACTGGAAAGACCTGATGACATTACAAGGATTAATGATCTTGGAGGA
>WFTX01000221.1 GCA_015485235.1 Nitrospirota bacterium
CCCTGCCCTCTCTTCGGGCCTCCTCAATCTCCCTGATCCGCCTCTCCTTCAGATCTTTCATTTCTTCCCTGAGACGTGATCTCAATTCTTCAACCTCTTCTCTGAGTGCCCTGAGGGCCTGCCTTTCCTCCTCCAGTGCCCGTATCGTCTCCTCGATCCTTTTACCGCTCTCACTGCCGATTCGCCTCGCCTCTTCGATTATCTCCTCGGGTATCCCGAACTGCATTGCTATCTCAAAGGCGTTTGACCTGCCGGGGACTCCGATCACCAGCCTGTAAGTGGGCCGGAAGAATACGGCATCTTCTGTGGAGATCTTTTCCATCTCCATCGCACCGTTTATCATCCCTTCTTCCATGTGAGCAAAGGACTTCAGAAAACCCAGATGGGTGGAGACGATCGTCAGGGCTCCCCTTTCCCTGAGGTGCTTGAGGACGGCTGCTGAGAGGGCGGCCCCTTCCTCCGGGTCAGTGCCGGTTCCCAGTTCGTCCATTATGACGAGGGTCCGGGAACTGCTTTTTTCAAGTATCTCCCGTATCCTGAGTATATGGGCGGAAAAGGTGGAGAGGCTCTCCTCAATGGATTGTTCATCCCCTATATCGGCGAGTACTTCATCAAGGACCGGGATGATGGTCCCGCTTCCTGCAGGAACATGCATCCCGGTAAGGGCCATCATCACGATCACTCCTACGGTCTTCAGGGCGACCGTCTTGCCCCCTGTATTGGAACCCGTGATCACCATGACCTGCCAGTCCTTGCCGATCTCGATATCAAGAGGGACGTGCTCTTCCTGCTTCCCTCTCTTTCTGAGTGTCTCAAAAAGGACGGGATGACGGCCTGATATGATCCTTACAAACCTCTCAGTTGTAATCTCAGGCGGTGACATCCTCAGGTCTTCAGCAAACGATGCTATGGCCTGAAGGACATCAAGCCATATGAGCAGGTCATAGTCCTCTCTGATCTCATCGAGGGAGTCTCTGACCATCGAGGAAAGCCCCCTCAGGACCCTTAACTCCTCGAGCCTTTCTTCTGCCTTAAGTGCCTCCAGTTCGTTGCCGAGCGTCTGAATCTCAAAGGGCTCAACAAAGATTGTCTCTCCGGTGTTTGAGATGTCGTGAATAACCCCGGGAATCCGGCCCTTTGAGTCCCTCTTAAGGGGGACAACCCATCTTCCGTTCCGTTCGGTGATATAGAAGTCCTGAAGGTGTGGAAGGAGTTCCCGTCTTCTCAGGATATCCTCGAGCCTTTTCTTTATCCTGTTATAAAGGGACCTTTTTCTCTGGCGGATCTCGTGGAGCTCAAAAGAGGCATTGTCAGTGATATGTCCCTCCCTGTCGATGGCCCGTTCAATATCACCTCTTCTGTCCCGGTGGTCATGAAGGCCGGTGATCAGGTCTTTCAGGTTCGGGAAATCCGGGGCTGTCACATTCTTTGCACCTTCGACGGACCTGAAAAGGGGGAGCAATGCCCTCAACTCAAGGGGCTCAAGGACCGCCTCAGGTGGAGCAACCTTTCTGAAGATGCCTCCCAGATCGTCGAAATGTTCAATTCCCGGGGAGATGCCCTGGGAAAACATCCGTCTGTACTCTGATACCAGCTCGATCCGGTCCCTGATCTCCTCTTGATCAGCGATGGGGCCAAGAGAAAGGACTGTCTCTCTTCCGGGTGCTGTAATGGCGTGCCTGGCCGCAAGGAGAAGTACCTTTTTGAACTCAAGAACCCTCAGAGAGTCTTTATCCATCTTTATTCTCCAATTGCATAAACCTCAACGTTGCATAAAGAGGCAGGGGGGTGGTCGATACGACTAAATGCCCTCAAGGAGCCTTCTCACCCTGTCTCTGTATCTGGGAGTGTGCTCTGGAATTTTTCATTATCAACACCTGATGTTTCATGTAAGCGCATCCCTGTGTCGGCTCGGCGGAAACTGTCCGGCCTTCTCTATCCAAAACCCTTCATACAACTGATCAGGCCTGTTAAGGCTCTGTCCATAACAGACTTTCTCTACTCAGACACGACCGGAGCTTCATAATGAAAAATTGCAGAGCACACTCCAGGAATCACACCATATTGCGAAGATCCCTGAGGGTATGCCCCATGC
>WFTX01000222.1 GCA_015485235.1 Nitrospirota bacterium
GAATATGAGAGATGTCAATACCGGGTATCCTAAATTCATGTTGTCACACTCCTGTCACTATCATTACTATTGCTATTAGCAGAAAGAGTCCCAGCGCCATGAACGTGGCGTAGTGCTGGAGGAGCCCGGACTGGACCTTTCTCACATGGGAGCCGAGCCATCCGATAAATGCCGGCACCCCGTTTACGATACCCTCGATTATCGCGCCGTCGGTGAATCCCATGATTATGTTACGGGCAACAAAGAGGGACGGTCTCACTATGATAAAGTCATAGAGTTCGTCAAAATAGTATTTGTTCCATAAGACCCTGTATATGGGCTGGAACTTCTCAGCCAGTCTTACCGGTATCTCCCTCTTCCTGAGGTAGAAGATCCAGGCCGTAAGGATACCTGCAAGTCCGACGAGAACGGAGAGTCCCATTGTCATCCATTCCTCGGCATGAGTCGCCTCACCCGCAGGATGCCCGACCACGGGGGCGATATACTCGGCAAAGTGTTCCCCGCCTCCAAGGAGTGGAGGGATACCGACCCACCCTGCACCTACCGCGCCGATGGCAAGCAGGAGAAGGGGAATGGTCATAGCCTTCGGGGATTCATGGAGGTGGTGTTTCTGCTCCTCCGTTCCCCTGAACTCACCATGGAAGGTGAGGAAGATGAGCCTGAATGAGTAAAAGGCCGTGAGCAAGGCTGCAATGGTTCCAAGGAGCCAGACAAACTTCCCGACCCCGCCGGCTGCATAGGCCCGGAAGAGTATCTCATCCTTGCTGAAGAACCCTGCAAGTCCCGGGATACCGGAGATGCTCAATGAAGCGATGAGCATGGTCCAGTAGGTCACGGGCATGTATTTCCTGAGTCCTCCCATCTTCTGGCAGTCCAGTTCTCCGCCCATTGCGTGCATGACGCTTCCGGCACAGAGGAAGAGGAGTGCCTTGAAGTAGGCGTGAGTATAAAGATGAAAGATACCTGCGCCGTAGGCTCCCACGCCACAGGCGAGGAACATGTAACCCAACTGGCTTACGGTCGAGTATGCGATCACGCGCTTTATGTCATTCTGGACAAGTGCTATCGTAGCGGCAAAGAGCGCAGTGAGGCCTCCCACCACGGCTACCACACTCATTGCAGTGGGAGAGAGGCTGAAAATCGGGTTTGCCCTTGCCACAAGAAAGACACCGGCTGTAACCATGGTGGCCGCATGGATGAGGGCGCTCACCGGTGTGGGACCTTCCATTGCATCCGGCAGCCATACATGAAGAGGCAACTGGGCTGACTTGCCCACGGCCCCGCAGAAGAGGAGAAGGGCTATGATGGTGATGATGTTCATTTCCAGCCCGAAGATACTGACGGTCTTTTCCGAAAGGGTGCCTATCGTCTCAAAGACCGGTGAATAGTGAAGTGTACCCAGCGTCAGGAATATCAGTATCACGCCGAGGCCGAACCCGAAATCGCCGAACCGGTTGACAATGAAGGCCTTCTTTCCGGCGTCAGAGGCGGACTTTTTCTGGTACCAGAAACCGATCAGGAGGTATGAACAGAGCCCGACGGCCTCCCATCCGAAGTAAAGCTGGAGGAAGTTATTGGACATCACGAGCATCAGCATGGAGAAGGTGAAGAGACTGAGGTATGAATAGAACCTGTAATAGCCGGGGTCATCATGCATGTACCCTATGGAGTAGACATGGACGAGAAAGCTGACAGAGGTAACCACTATGAGCATGACAGCAGTGAGTTGGTCTATCAGAAAACCTACGGAGACCCGGAACTTCCCTGATATTATCCAGCTGTAGAGGTCCCTGTTAAGGGTCTGGCCGTTCAGGACATCAATGAGTACGAGTACGGATACCACCAGCGAGCCCAGGACGGCAAGGGTGGAGGGCCAGTGGGCCTGATGCCTGAAGAGTTTCCTCCCAAGGAGGATGTTTATGAGGAATGCTGCAAGCGGCAGAAAGGGTATGAGCAGATAGTAGTTCATATTTCTCCTCCCTGAGTCGTCTCGGTCTGTCTGAAGACTGATTTTGTCCTGTTCATCCCTTCAACTCCCTGATCTCATCCACGTGCGGTGAGGTTCTGTTCCTGAAGAGAGATACCACAATGGCAAGCCCGATTGCGGCCTCTGCCGCAGCAACGGCTATTATGAAGAAGACAAGGATCTCTCCCCTGAGGTCCTGCATGTAGTGACTCAGGGCGACGAGTGAGATATTAACCCCGTTCAGCATCAGCTCTATGGAGAGAAACATGATGATTATGTTTCTCTTTGCCAGGAACCCGAAGATCCCTATACAGAAGACGATGCTTCCAAGCCAGAGATACCAGTGCAGTGGAATCAATTCAACCTCCTTTTGGCAAGAACTATCGCCCCGACGATCGCCACCAGAAGGATAATTGATGCTACCTCGAAGGGGAGGATGTAGCCTGTGTAAAGCGCCTGTCCGAGGGCCTTTGTGAAGGTGATCTCCTTTATCTTTTCAGGAGACCAACTGCCGTTGAATGTAGTGGTAAAGCCACCCAGCGAGAGCATAAGTGTCAGGAGAAGCCCGGCTACAACCGCCAGTGAGGCGGGCCAGCCGTCGGTAAGCTGCTCTGCCGAGAGCTCTTCCCTGAGGTTCAGGAGCATGATCGCAAAGAGAAAGAGTACCAGTATCGCCCCGGCATATACGATTATCTGAACCGCTGCCAGAAATTCAGCCTGAAGCAGCAGGTATATCCCGGCGACGTGAAAGAACATCACAAGCATGTAGAGAACACTGTGGATGGCGTTCTTGCTGAGTACCACCAGCAGTGAGAAGATTATTATTACTAACGAGAGGTAACCAAAGAAGAACTCAAGCACTTTCGCCTCCGGTATCAGTTTTTTTCTCATCCACCTGTTCAGTCTTTCTTTTTCCCCTGAAGACCGCCTGGCCCTCATAACCCTTGAAATGGCCGGTCCCGGGGTTCCAGAAGGAGTCAAAGTAGTCATAGCCCTTCTCTCCCATGAACCTGTCCCAGTTCTGGAGGAGTTTCTCCTTGGTCATGTAAAAGGGCTCCCGGCTGTAATCGGCATACTCGTAGTGGGGTGTAAGCACAACCGCACCGTAGGGACATGCCTCAACGCAGAATGCGCAGTAAACACACCTGAGCACCTCTATTTCATAACGGTCAACTACCTTCTGGTGCTCTGTCCCTTCCGAGGTGTAGATGTATATACAGCGTGAAGGGCAGATGGCGGCGCAGAGTCCGCAGCCCACACACTTTGCCTCTCCTGTGGCGGGGTTTCTCACAAGGGCGTGAAGCCCCCTGAATCCCATGGCCGCCGGGCGCTTCTCCTTGGGGTATCTCCTTGTAACGATGGTCTTTTTCTCTGAAAAGGGGTCAAGGAGGCCCTTCATAAAGACCCTGAGGGTGAGCGCAAGTCCCTTAATTATCTCGATAAAGAGAAGCTTCTTTACTATCTCGTTCATGCTCATATCATTAACCTCATCAGCATCTTTCTTAATCCACCATTATCTTGATTATTCCCGTTATGACTATGTTCAGAAGTGAAAGGGGGATCAGCACCTTCCATCCTATGGCCATCAACTGGTCGTACCGGTAGCGGGGGAGTGTGGCCCTTATCCAGTAGTAAAAGAAGATTATGACATAGAGTTTCAGGGCGAACCAGACGATTCCGGGGACATACTTCAGGAAGGGGAGTACCGCTGTTATGAAGGCCGGGATCGTCCATCCACCCAGGAAGCAGGTCACTGCAAGGGAACCCATAATTATCATTCCTATATACTCTGCAGCGTAAAAGAGGGCGAACCTCATCCCGCTGTATTCGACAAAATATCCTGCCACCAGTTCGCTCTCGCACTCGGGAAGATCAAAGGGGGAACGGTTTGTCTCGGCTATGGCTGCTATGATGAAGACGAAGAAGCCCAGGAACTGGGGAATGGCATACATCCCGGTGGGATAGGCTGCCTGGGCCTTGACTATCTCGGTAAGGTTCAAGGAGCCTGCCATTATCATCACACCTACCAGGCTCATGCCCATGGCGATTTCATAGCTTATGACCTGTGCAGATGACCTGAGCCCGCCAAGGAAGGAGTACTTTGAATCCGAAGACCATCCCGAGAGTATCAGGCCGTAGGAGCCAAGTGACGAGAGGGCCAGTATGAAGAGGAGCCCTATGTTTATGTCTGCAATCACAAAGCCGTCAAAGAAGGGGATGACCGCCAGGGAAGACAGTGCAGCCATAAGAGAAATGATGGGAGCAAAGTAGAAGACAGGCTTGTCCGCCTTCTCCGGTATTATGTCTTCTTTAAAAAAGAGCTTGAGCATGTCGGCTATTGGCTGGAGGATCCCGTGGGGACCCACTTCCATGGGACCCATCCTTACCTGGATGTGGCCGATAACCTTCCTTTCAAAGTAGGTTGCATAGGCGACATGGAGCATCACAACCCCGATCACTACGGCGATCTTCAGAATGATTATACCGATGTTCAGAAAGAGATCAAAACTTCCCGGCCTTATCAAGAATTCAAACATGCCTAATCTCCTCTGCCCTCAATCGTGAATGATTCGAATCCGGGCTTGACTATACCAGTGTATCCGTCTGTGCTGTAGCCGACGAGTTCCATGAAGTTTCCTTCCTCAAAAATGTTGGAGAGCCTGACGGTTCCGTCAGGGATCTCATTGTCTATCTCCGCCCGGAGGGTTACAAACCCGTACTCCGTCCGGATACTGACTGTCTGGCCTTCCTGGATCTCAAGCCTTCTGGCCGTCTCTTCCGAAAGGGTGAGTCTCGCTTCCGGATAAATACTCATCAGGGCCTTTGACCTCCGGCTTGTTGTTCCTGAGTGATAGAGAATTCTATCCTGGGAGATTGTGAACTCTCCCTTGCCTTCAGGGGGGAGGCTTTCAAGGGATTCCACTTCAAATCCCGGCTCCATTCCCCTCAGCGGTTCTCCATGGTAGGGGAATATGGCATTGCCTTCTTCAATCTCCCTGTAGCTGAGTCCTGTATGAAGCTGGGAGATGCGGGTGATCTCATTCCAGACTGATTCAGAGCCGGTATAATCGGTCTTTAGGCCGAGCCGGGAGACTATCTGTGCAAGGATTTCCCAGTCAGCAAGGGTTCCCTTCAGGTTCCTGCCGCTGCCCAGTTTCTGGATTCTTCTTTCAAGGTTCACAAAGGTGCCTTCCTTTTCAGACCATGAAGCCGCCGGTAATACCACATCCGCAATCTTTGCGGTTTCGGAGAGAAAGATGTCCTGTACAACGAGGAAGTCCAGTTTCTGAAGTGCCCGTTCCACCTTCCTGGTATCGGGCATGTTGAACAGAGGGTTTTCTCCCATGATGTATAGTGCCTTCAGCTTACCCTCAAGGGCTTCATCTATCATCCGGTAGAGACTGAGTCCTTTCTCATCGGGCACCTTCATGCCCGTTACCTCTTCCACCTTGTGCCTGAACATCTCAAACCCTATCGGGCGAGCTCCCGGGAGCATCTCCGGCAGACAGCCCATATCTATCAGTCCCTGGAAATTGGGCTTTTCCGAAAGGACGAAAATCCTGGCATTTATGAGATAGGCTATCGCTCCGGCAAGGAAGAGCATCTTCGACGGTCTCGGAGTGAGAGATATATCCGGTCCTATGACCACTACCGGTGTATCCATGCCGGCAAGATCGGCTGCTACCCTGGAGACTGTCTCTTCCTCAATACCAAGAGCAGTGAGGTCTTCGGAAACAGGTATTTTCAGCTTGTTTAGCAGTTCCTCCACCCTCGGGTTCTCACCCCTCAGGGTTTTCTCCTTCTTGAGCCTGCCGACGATTGCAGAGAGAAGAGCCTCCTGCCCTCCAAGACCAGGTGCCATCCGGTAGTCCACGAACCTGGAGAGCCCTCCCGGAGGTCCAATGGTTATGACTTTTCCGCCCTTTCTGTGGGCGGTCCTGATCTGGAGCCCCAGTATCGGATTTATCTTCGTAGGATCTCCTCCAATAACGAAGACCCCGTCGGAG
>WFTX01000223.1 GCA_015485235.1 Nitrospirota bacterium
GTCTACTCCAGTGTTTTGTTCTCGTCGTGCCTGAAACAGGCTGTCAAGGAATCCTATATAGATTCAAACCCTCTAATCAAGATTTAGACAGCTGCAAGAATTACGGAATCATCGCGAGCCGGGAACATTTCAAATCTCATTATCCCCCTTGAGAGAAAGTATATCATAGAATTTTCCAGTTGTCAAATTGGTGAATTGCTCCGTTCACCCCCTAAAACAACCCCATCTGGGGGTCGCGGGGCCGCTTCTTCTCCCGGTCTGGCACAACTCTGCTGTCAAGGAATTCTTCCGGTATCTCCCTGATAAATGGCGACGGCAGCGGGGTGAGACGTTGCCCGTACATAAACCTCCTCCTTGCATGGATGAGAAACAGGCAGTCCTTTGCCCTCGTCATGGCCACGTAAAAGAGCCGCCGTTCCTCCTCGATATCGGTATCATCCCCTCTCAGTGTATAGGGGATAAGACCGTCTTCACATCCGGCGATGAAGACGGCCCTGAACTCAAGCCCCTTCGCCATGTGCATGGTCATCAGGGTGACGGCCTGTGCCCTGGGATCAAAGGTGTCTGCCGGAGTCATGATGCTCATGTCATGAACGAGCCTTACGATCCCCTGCGGGGGCTCAAGATCACGGTATGCTGCGGCAAGGTCTTCCATGTGCCGGAAACTTTCGTCACCCGCTCCATCGCTGTCCCGGATGCCGGTCTCATCAATTATGGCGCGAAGGAGTTCATCGGAGGGCGCCTTTTCTTTCATCCCGGCCAACCGTTTCATGCTTGAAACGAACCCCCCTGCATGCCGGTCTCCCTTTTCTGCAAGTATTTTTATCGCCTCGTAAAGACCTGTTCCGTTCTCTCGAGCATAAGCGGCTGCCTCCGACAGGCCCTGCCGGCCCAATCCCTTATTTCCCGCGGCGGCTCTGCGGACGTTAAGATCGTCGTTGGGATTTATCAGCGCCTTCAGCCAGGAGAGCAACTGCGATACCCTCTTCTGCCTGGACACGTTTGTCCTTCCAACAACCTGACAGGGTATGCCCGATTTGATGAAGGCCTCCTCTATGGCTTTCACCTGTGCATTGGTCCTGTAGATTACGCCGAAATCAGAAAAACCCCAGGAGTCTCCGGCATCAGCCCCTCCGCGGGAGTGGTTCATCTGGTAGTGGCTCGTGCCGCCGATCATCTCCTCTATCTCTCTGACAATGACCTCACCTTCAGCCCTTTCGTCGGGCACGGAGATCACGGTGACGGGAGTCCCCCTTTCCCTGAGCGGCGCAAGTTCCTTTTCAAGTCTCTCCTGATTATGGCATATCACGGCACCGGAGGCATTGAGGACCGTGGCGGTTGAACGGTAATTCAGATCAAGGGTAATCCGCCTTGCGCCACGGAAGTCTTTCCCGAAGTTGAGAAAATTGCTCACGTCGGCACCCCTGAACGCATAGATGGCCTGGTCAGGGTCGCCGACTGCGCATATGTTGCCTCTGTCGCCAGCAAGAAGCCTGATGAGCCTGTACTGCACCGGGTTTATGTCCTGGTACTCATCCACGATTATGTGCCTGAACATATCCCTGTACCTGTCGAGCACTCCGCCGTCATCAAGCAATCTTAGGGGTTTGAGGATCAGGTCGTCAAAATCGAGGGCACCCTGTCTGGCGAGTGCGGCCTGGTATTTATCGTACACCCTCTGCATCGGTTCATCCATGCCTGAGTCGAGGTTCTTGATCATCGATATTTTTTCGGCAACAGTCCGGAGGGCGGTGCTGCCTGCGGACGGCGCAAGACATCGCATGTCATCGTCCGAGAGAATCTCCCTCAGGAGTTCGATCTGGTCGTCCCTGTCATATATGGCGAAAGAAGTGGAAAGGCACTCACTCACAATCCTGATACCGAGGGAATGGAACGTACCGATAAATGCATCTTCGATATCTCTCCCGAGCATCGCATCAACCCTCTCCCGCATCTCCCTGGCGGCGCGGTTCGTGAACGTCACGGCCAGTATATGTCCGGGCTCCACCCCCTGATCCACGAGCCAGGCTATCCGGTGTACAATGGTCATGGTCTTGCCCGTGCCAGGGCCGGCCACCACCAGCACCGGCCCCTCGGTGGCCGTTACAGCCTCTTTCTGTGATTCGTTCAGGTTCTGTAAAAGGTCAGAATTGACTTTTGACATCGGTCCGGATCAAAAGAGCGTTCCCTGTCCCTTGATCTCCCCCCGCTCGGCCTCCTCGAAGATACTTATCCTGCCGAACTCACCGTCAAACCCCGGGGCTATATGCACATCTCCAGAGCGCATCCTAGCCACCGCCTCCCTGAGGAGGGGCGAGCCCGCCCTTTCGATCTCCTTCAAGGGGATATCCATCAGTATTTTAAACTCGCTGCCCAGCCTCGCAAGGAGATTGAAATACACCTCGTTTACGGCCTTGGTGTTGACCCCTTTCTTCAGTGTCTCGGCTATGATCTCGGGCAGGGGGATGATGGAGTGGAATCCCGGCGCTCCCCGGGGCCTGAAGCCGTCTTCCCTGTCGGCGAGCTTTTCGACCCGGTGCATTACTCCCACCGTGACCTTTCTTCCGCACACCGGACAGAGGTAATCATGTTTGATGGTCTCCTTCGGTGAGAGGGTCACGCCGCAGGCCCTGTGGCCGTCGTAGTGGTACTTCCCCTCTTCAGGGAAGAACTCAATGGTGCCGGAAAACCCCTTCTTTGTTCTTATGGCCTCGATTATGGATTCATAGGAAACTTCAGTATCAAATATATTCGCCTCGCGGCCGATCTTGGCCGGGGAGTGGGCGTCCGAGTTGGATATGAGGGTGATGCCGTCGAGCGCCGAGAGGCGCCAGTTCATCGGGGGGTCAGAAGAAAGCCCTGTCTCAATGGCGTGGATGTGGTCCGTCAGCTCCTCAAAACATTCCTCCAGTGAATCAAAACCCGATGCCGCACCGAAGACGGAAAAGTGCGGGGTCCAGGCATGGGCTGGCACGAGCATGGCATCATCGGATGAATCAATCACTATTCTGAGGAGTTCCTTTGAATCGAGACCGAGTATGGGTCTTCCATCAGCCTGGAGGTTGCCTATCCTGGAGAGGGCGGCATTGATCCTTGCCGCGCCGGCAAGGTCACGAACGAAGATTACGGAGTGCACCTTACGCGTTTTGCCGTTCTTGCTGTATATGCAGCTTATCTCGGCTGAAAGGAGAAAATATACCCGGGCCCTGCATGCCTCCGGGATGTCGTCGGCCCGGAAATCCTCATGCAGGCTGAAGAGACCGTTTTCTTCAGGCACCAGTTTCTCCCTCAGCTCGGCAAACCATGCGGGGTGGGTGAAATCCCCTGTACCGATCACGGTTATTCCCTTCAACTGGGCCCATCTCCAGATGCTCTCCGGGGACATCTCCCTGCTCGTGGCCCTTGAATATTTCGAATGGATGTGCAGGTCGGCAATGAAAGGCATGGGAGATTATAACAGATTTCCGGCTTATCAGTAGCGTTTTTTATTGTTCAGACAGGATAAAATATAGTAAACAGGATTATTGCTATGACATCTATTCGATGGCTCAGAAACTTCTTGACCGATGGGAAACCCCAGCATACTCAGGGAAAGATAATCCTTCCTGTGGAAGAACAGATCAGGGCATGGCATACTGCCTCAAGGAAAATGGCCTGGGGCATCAAAAAGGAAGAGTTCAATATGATAGAGACACCACCCTCGCTGAGTGACGATGATCGGGCAGAGGGTTTTGAAGGCATTGCTCTCTTCTATGGCTTTGGAAATGATGGCTCAGGTCATGCTGATCCGGTTCTCTCTGGAAAGATTGCCTGGGAGTATGCATGGAAGCGTAAAAAAGGCAGGCTATGGCAGAGCCCCTATATCAACTTTGATAAGCCCGATGCCTTCCGGCTCCGCCCCGGTGCACCCCTAAGGCCCAGAGGCTTCTATTTTGCTAAAATTCAGACAGGGGAAAGGTTTCTAACGATAACAGTATCCAGGGCCCGCAGGCTCTTTAACTCCATTACAGGATGGGGCCCTGAGGGTTTTCAGTTCCTCTGTATTACCCACCCCCACTTCACTGATTTGATGAGCGAGAGAAATACCCCCTTTATGGCACTTGCAGATTATGATGTGGCTCCCTATGGTTTCAATGACTTCTTCGATGTCCCGCAGTTGTTCTCCAGCAACAGGATTCTCGGACTGGGAATCGGAAACGTGGATCAGGACTACTCAGGCTTCGGGATCCCAACCCTCCGGATTTGTCAGTTCCCTGCGCCCTGAGAAATAATATACTCTGAAACGATGGCAAGAACGGGCGATCTGAATTAATACCCCAGTAACAACAGATCAGTATGCTCTGCAATATATCCAAAGTTCCTGTCGGCTGTAAACAGTAAGCACTTGTAATTTATGGCAGTTGATGCTATCAAAGCATCAACTGTGCTTACCTGTATCCCTTTACTCATGAGGCGATTTTTCAGCTGGGCTGCCTTGACATAATCCTCCCTCCCCGTTTCTATCATTGGAAAGGGTTCAAAATATACCTTCAGATTGTTGAAATCCCTTTGTCTTCTTACTCCTTGCAGTATCTCCTGCAGTACAATGCCTAAAAGGAAAATCTCTTCACCATCTTCTATCAACTGCTTCAGAACTTCGGATTCCCTGTTTTCTGTATTTCCTCTCCTTCTAAGGGCAAGGGACCATACAGAGGTGTCAACGAGTATCTTCATCTCCTCTTTCGCTCCCTTTTGTAGTCATAACCTTCCACCATCTCAATTCTGCCAAAGGCCTTCAAAATATTTTTCCTCTTTCTTCTGTTTATATACTCTTTCAGTGCCTCATTAACAGTCTCCTTCTTGGTTCTGAAGCCTCCAATTTTTAACGCCTCTTTCAGGAGTTCTTCATCTATTGCAAGATTTGTTGCCATCTTACACCTCCACACAATTATTTACACATATTATTACACATTATTCCAAATCTTTTCAATCAAACACCCTGATTTCACTCTTTTCTGAATCCTTCAACCCGGCCAGGAGCACCGCCCCAAGGACAAACATGACTGTAACGAAGATTATACCATTGCGTTGACTGCCTGTAAGAGATGAGATAAGGCCGAACATTGCAGGCCCTATAATTGAAGAACTCTTCCCCGCAAGGGCATAGATCCCAAAGTATTCTCCTTCCTTTCCTTCAGGTATGAATCTGCAGAAGAAGGCTCGAGAGGCGGACTGGACCGTGCCCAGAAAGAATCCTCCAAGGGACGCCACAACCCAGAATGTCTCCTTCTCCCTCAGAAAATATGTCCAGGTACTGAGCAGTACCCAGACGATGATCGAAAGCATGACCACATTCCACGCACCCCATCTGTCCGCAGGCCTGGCAAAGGCAAAGGCCCCTGCCATCGCCGTGACCTGTATGACGAGATACAGGAGTATCAGTTCCTCTGTGCCAAAGGAGAGGGTCGTTGAGGCAAAGAGACTTGAGAAGACTATTATCGTGGCCAGTGCATCCTTGTAGAGGAAGTATGAGAGGAGGAACCTCCGGGTCCCGCCGTTGGAGAGGGCATCCTTCAGAGTCGAGGTTATTATACGCATCCCCTTCATCGCACCCCTGTGAAGGCTCTCCCCTGACTTCTGCGGGGGAAGGACAAAAAAGGCCGGGAGTGAAAAGACGAGAAAGAACAGACCCACGAAGGGCCAGATAAGGGCAGTATTGCCCTGTCTGACAAGGATGATGGCAACAACAAGGGAGATCACCGAGCCCAGATAACCGAGACCGAAACCCCAGCCTGAGACCCTTCCCTGATGCCCTGGCTCTGCAATATCCCTCAGGTAGGCATTATAGAATACAAAGGCCCCCTCTGTTGCAAAATTGGCAACAACAATCAGGACAAAGGCAAGCAAGACCATCCCCCTTTGAGGGAGGAAAAGAAGTGAAGTAGCCGTGACTGCCAGAAGGGTGTAGAGGACAAGGAGAGTCTTCCTTCTCCCGGAGTAATCAGAGATACCACCCATGACGGGAGAAGATACTGCCACCATGGCCATGCTTAACGAGATCGCCCAGCCCCACCAGAGATCTCCCTGGGAGGGAGAGAGGGCTATCTCCTTCGAGAAGTATACAGGAAAGACGACTGCCGCCACTACGGCGGAATAGGAAGAGTTGGCAAAATCATAAAGGCACCAGGCAAGGATCTGTCGAGGATTTCTCATATAAATCGTTAACTGATGCCTTTTTTGATAAGGGATGAGAATCTCTTTGCTATAGATAGTGCCTTTTCAGCATCAATCCTCTGCGGTTCACCATCGGGAAGTAAGCCAAGAGCGGCTGGATAACGGGATCTATAAATACTGTTAAGAAACACTGCCTCCTCTTCAGTTATATCAATTTTATGTCCGGTGGATATAACCGCATTTTTGAGGTCTATTATATTATGTGTCCTTCTAAATTCTATCTCCTTTTCCGTAAGTAGTGCCTTAAGGGCCTTTTCAACTGTCTGCTGGCTATGATAACAGACCATCCTGAACAAACCTTTATCCATCAGGTATTCTGCTGCTTCAAGGTCTTCAAGGGCAATCTTAAGCCACTCTTTAGTCTCTTTTTTCATAAAGAACTCGCCCCTTTTTTTCAATCTCCCGTATAAAGGAAAAGTCCTCTTTTAACAGAACCTCATATTCTTCAGGGGTGTAAACGAAAAAATCTATCCCCACAGAGGGTCTAAAAAGTGAAGCAAGCTCAACGCATCGGTCAATAGGTCTTTTAGAGGTTTTTTTGATTATAAGGAGGTCTAAATCACTCCATTCATGAAGGTCGTCATTTATAAAGGAGCCAAAGAGTATAACCTTTTCAGGAGCATAGTTGTCTATTAATAAGGACAAAATACGGTCGAGTTCTTTCTTAAGTGCCTCCTTTCTACTTTCCTTTGTAAAGAGTGTCTTCATCCTTTCTTACCCACTCAACTCATGCACCATCTGAACCAGTTTCTTTGCCATATCAGGTGAGGTCTGGGGGATGATACCATGGCCGAGGTTGAATATGTGCCCCCTTGCACGTGAGCCCTTTTTCAGTATCTCCTTTACTTTGCTTTCAAGCACCCTTTCATCAGCAAAAAGTGCAAGGGGATCAAGGTTCCCCTGTACGGAAACCCCTTTGCCAAGTTTTGTGATCGCCTTTCCGATGTCAACCCGCCAGTCTATGCCTATCACATCCGCCCCTGCAGTCCGGGCAAGCTCAAGAAGGCCGCCGCAGTTGTTCACAAAGTAGATTATCGGCACGCCAAGGGGTTTCAGTGCCTCAATGGTCTTTTTTACATAAGGCAGGGAGTGTTCTCTGTAGTCATCAGGAGCAAGGGCGCCTGCCCATGAATCAAATATCTGCACCGCCTGTGCCCCGGCCCTTATCTGGGCGCTCAGGTATTCCATGGTTGTCTCTGTTATCCTCTCCATAAGGGAGTGAAAGACCTCCGGGGCACTGAACATCATCGTCTTTGTATGGAGAAAGTTCTTTGAACTGCCTCCCTCAATCATGTATGTTGCAAGGGTAAAGGGCGCACCGGCAAAGCCTATGAGGGGCACCTTCTTCCGGAGTTTCCTTCTGAGTATCTTTATGGTATCAAGAACAAAGGGCACATCCTTTTTGGGCTTGATTGTCCTGAGGGCCTCCACATCCTTCATCTTCCTGACAGGCCTTGAAAGGACCGGCCCCTTTTTCTCAAGGAACCTCAGCTTCATGCCCATGGACTCAAGAGGGATAAGTATATCGGAAAAGAGAATCGCCGCATCCACACCAAGGATGTCAACAGGCTGAATGGTTACCTCAGCGGCAAGTTCAGGCGTCTTGCAGAGGGTCAGGAAATCAACCTTTCTCCGCACTTCCTGATAATCCGGCAGATACCTCCCTGCCTGACGCATTATCCAGATCGGTGTGTACTCAACATCCTCGCCCCTGCAGGCCCTGAGAAAGGTATCGTTCATCAAGCCTCCTTGTTTATTTCTTTGCAACAAGTTGTTTTTTCATCTTGACCGGTACATAACTGCAGAAGGGTTCCTCGTCAAGGTAATCCCCTGTCACCGCATAGGCCCTTGCCCGGCATCCGCCGCATACATTTATGTATTCACAGGAGCCGCAGCGGCCCTTGTAGCTCTTGAAATCCCTGAGTTCCCTGAAGAGTTCCGAGTTCTCCCAGATATCCTTGAAAGACTGCCTGAAGACATTCCCGGCCGCCTTGGGGAAGTAGCTGCAGGGGAGCACATTCCCGTCCACGTCAATCAGGCATATCAACTGCCCGGCAATACATCCCTTGGCCCCTCCTGTGGAGAACTTCAACGACCTTCTCTCGAACTTCTCGCCCTCTTTCTTTGATTTCTGGAGCATCACCCTGTAATAATGGGGGGCACAGGTAGGCCTGACGAGCATCTCCTTTTCGAGTTTCTCCATATCGTAGTGCCACTCGAGTATCTCCTCATAGTCCTCCTTTGAGATGAGTTCACTCATTATCTCCTCGCCCCGTCCCGTGGGGACAATCATGAACATGTACCATGCAGTGGCTCCCAGCTCTTTAGCCAGTTTATAGACCTTCGGGATCTCCTCCTGGTTCCTCTTTGTAAAGGAGGAGTTTATGATGAACTCTATCCCGTGCTTCCTGAAGAGTCCCGCCGCCCTTATCGTCCCTTCAAAGGCCCCCTGCTGCTTGCGGA
This sequence comes from Nitrospirota bacterium, assembly GCA_015485235.1. GTDB lineage: Bacteria > Nitrospirota > Thermodesulfovibrionia > Thermodesulfovibrionales > JdFR-85 > WFTX01. Next base: position 8,677 of record WFTX01000223.1, read on the forward strand.
AATCGTCATGCACCTCTGAAGTGGAACCGTCAAGGCTGAGGGATACGATTCTTATACCGGAGTCCTTTATCTTCTCACACATCTCATCATCAATCAGGACGCCGTTTGTGGCCATGCACATCCTGAGCCCGAGGTCAGTGCCGTACCTTGCTATATCGAACACATCCTTCCGGATCAGGGGCTCGCCGCCCGAAAGCACCACAACAGGCTTTGCATATCCCGCAATGTCATCAAGAACCTTGAAGGCCTGTTCAGTGGAAAAATCAGGGTGTTCCTTCACAACCGCCTCGGAGGAGGAGCGGCAGTGCACGCAACGGAGGTTACACCTCCTCGTGACTTCCCAGGCTATCC
>WFTX01000224.1 GCA_015485235.1 Nitrospirota bacterium
CTCCCTCTACTCATCACCATCAGCGCTTTGATAAGGACTGATTAAGAGGCCTGCCCGGGACATTTTCTCTTCCTTCCCCTGGAGAAACTCCTGTTCACCTTAAAAAATTACAACACTACTTATACATCCTTACTTCTGCTTATTTCTCAATTTGTTGCTTCACTCTGCCTCCTATTTCTGGGGGAACTCCTGTTGCCTTACTGATTGACAACCAACCAGTAGATTCTCTATACTTAAAGTAGAAATCCCTGGGGGAGGCCAGAGCCTGAGAACCCTGTATTGACCGGATTGGCTTGAGCTGGCTTTAACGGCTCTCACCAGAATTGTAGGGTTGAGACAGGGGACCCCTTGAACCTGAACCGGTTAATGCCGGCGGAGGGAACGGGATGGTGGCCGCAATCCATCCGGGGATGCGGCTTTTTTTATGGAAAGAGAACCGACCTTGAAGATCAGGCTTAACGGAGATGAATACAGTACTGATGGCCCTCTGAGTGTTGAAGACCTTCTCCGTCGTCTTGAGATACATCCGGAGAGGGTTGCGGTAGAGGTGAATCTGAGGATAATCAAGAAACAGGACTATCCATCAACAATGCTCAAGGAGGGGGACCAGGTTGAGGTTGTGAGTTTTGTGGGAGGAGGCAGGGAGATTTAAGATTTCAGATTTAAGATTTGGGATTTGAGGACTTTTTTAGCGGTAGTTGTCTTTGTTAATCCGTGTCCTGATTATAAATAGATTTAAAAAGGAGATACCTATGGAAGACAGACTCGTAATAAAGGGGATCGAATTCAAGTCAAGACTCTGGATCGGTACCGGCAAATACAAGGATTTTGAAGAGACTGCAAAGGCCGTTGAGGCCTCTGGCTCAGATGTGGTGACGGTCTCGGTAAGAAGGGTGAACATATTTGACAGGAAATCTCCAAATCTCCTTGACTACATTGATCCAAGAAAGTACAAGATACTCCCGAACACCGCGGGTTGTTATACTATCGAGGATGCCCTGAGGTATGCCCGCCTTTCAAGGGAGGCCGGGATCTCTGACCTGGTAAAGCTTGAAGTGATCGGAGATGAAAAGACGCTTTTCCCCGATGTCTGCGGGCTCCTGAAGGCAACGGAGACCCTGGCAAAGGAGGGGTTCATAGTATTGCCCTATACGAATGATGATCCGATAATTGCCCAGCGGCTGGTGGATGCAGGTGCTGCTGCGGTCATGCCGCTGGGAGCGCCGATCGGGTCCGGCCTGGGCATCAGAAACCCCTATAACATAAAGATCATTCTTGAGACAGTTGATATACCTGTTATAGTGGATGCAGGGGTCGGTACGGCCTCGGATGCAGCGATCGCTATGGAACTGGGCTGTGATGCCGTGCTGATAAATACGGGCATTGCCGGCGCACAGGACCCTGTAGCGATGGCAGCTGCCATGAAACATGCGGTTATTGCCGGAAGGCTTGCCTACAGGGCCGGCAGGATTCCGAAGAAGCTCTACGCAACTGCAAGCAGCCCCCTTGAAGGGATGCTGTTATAAACACGCACTAAACGCAATTAACGCTATAAACAGAATAAAATATTCTAACGGGAGGTGCGAGACTTATGGAGGCATACCGGTATCAGGAACTCGCCTACTTGATAGTTCCTGTAACTCTTGGAGTGGAGTTCTTCATGACGGCAAAGAATGAAAAGAGGGATAAACAGGAGACCCCTATCGGATCCTATGTGCTTGATCTCTGGGGTTTTATATTTTTTGCCCTGATTCCGGCGATGTTTGTTTTTACGATCTGGGCGATAGAGTCAGGCAGTTTTCCCTTCAGTACCGAGACCCTTGCAAGGCTGGACAGGTACGGGGTCATGTTCTTTTTCATGGGAGGCTGGTGGCAGGTATACATAATTACTGCATTGAGGGCAAGGAGGGCTGGAGAGGGGAGGGGGATGCTCTATATCTGGGGTCCCTACCTCTTCTTTGGTGTCTTTGTCTCCCTCATTGTTCTCTGGGTTTCCCCCTGGAATCTGAAGTGGATTTCAGTGGGATGGTTTCTCTTTCTTGCAGGACTTCTCACGGCCTTGAAGTCGAGGCCGAAGACGATTGAAAAGGTCTTCTGGATCCTTGCAGGGCTGACCTTCTTTGTGGAAAACATTATATTCGTCTGGCTGGAGACGGTTGTCTGAGCGGTCTTGCCGAAGGGTTCTTCAATGGTCGGCTTTCGTCTGTACCTGATCACGGACAGAAGGCAGGTAAGGAGCAGTTCCCTTTCAGCTGCCCTGCTGGCGGCCATTGAAGGCGGCGTGAGGGCGATACAGCTCAGGGAGAAGGACCTACCGGTCAGGGAGTATCTGGAACTTGCAATGGAAGTCAGGTCTCTTACCCTCAGGCACGGGGTAAGACTCTTTATAAACGACAGGGTTGATGTGGCGCTCGTGGTGGGTGCCGATGGTGTTCATCTTGGGCAGGCGGGGATGCCGCCTGAGGCTGTAAGGAAGATAATCCCCTCGGAGATGTTGATAGGTGTTTCCACCCACTCTCTCAGGGAGGCAAGGGAGGCAGAAAGAGGAGGTGCCGATTTTATCACCTTTGGCCCTCTCTTCAGCACCCCTTCAAAGGTGAAATATGGACCTCCCGTGGGGCTTGATGCCCTGAAAGAGGTGACCAGGGAGGTGAATATACCCGTTTTCGGTATCGGCGGGATAAAGAAGGAAAACATTATGGAAGTAATGGCTTCCGGAGCGGAAGGAATAGCCCTGATTTCAGGAATCCTTGCCGCTGATGATATAAAAAAGGAAAGCGAAGAATATGTGAGGATGAGTCATGACGATTATTGAAGAAATCAAGAAGGGTCTTCTGCCCGAACCTGTAAGAGTTGCGGCCCGGGCAGAGGGCGTTGATGGAGAGACACTTGCCGGGGATATCCTGAAAGGACAGACCGTGATTACCCGTAACAGAAACCACAGTGTCAATCCCCTCGCAATAGGGAAGGGGCTCCGGACAAAGATAAATGCCAACATCGGGACATCGAGGGACCACATATCCCTTGATGAGGAGATGGAGAAACTGGATATCCTGGTCAGGTATGGCGCCGATGCCGTGATGGACCTTTCAACGGGAGGCCCTGTAAGGGATATCAGGACCTTGATGCTCAGGAAATCTCCTGTTCCCGTAGGCACAGTTCCTATATATGAGGCGGCCCTGGAGGCTGCAGAGAAAAGGGGCTCCATCATAAGGATGACCGTGGATGACCTCTTTGATGTGATTGAGAGACATGGTAAGGAAGGTGTTGATTTCATTACAGTTCATTCGGGTCTGACGATGAGGGCCGTTGAGCACCTCAGGGAGGAGACAAGGGTCCTTGATGTAGTAAGCCGGGGTGGTGCCTTCCTTGTGGAATGGATGATATTCAATGAGCAGGAAAACCCTTTGTATGAACATTACGACAGGCTTCTTGAGATAGCCGCCCGATATGATATGACGCTGAGTCTTGGAGACGGGATGAGACCGGGCTGTCTCGCCGATGCAACGGACAGGGCCCAGATCGAGGAGCTGGTAACGCTTGGTGAACTCCATGAAAGGGCCCTTGAGGCCGGGGTCCAGAGTATGATAGAGGGTCCCGGGCATGTGCCTCTGAATCAGGTTGAACTGAACATCAGGATACAGAAGGAACTCTGTAAGGGGGCACCCTTTTATGTTCTGGGTCCCCTTGTAACTGATATCGGAATGGGTTACGATCACATCACTGCAGCCATAGGAGGTGCCCTGGCAGCCATGGCAGGAGCTGATTTCCTCTGCTACGTAACCCCGGCAGAGCATATAAGGCTTCCTTCTATCGAGGATGTGAAGGAGGGGGTGATCGCCTCAAAGATTGCGGCCCATGCTGCGGACATAGCAAAGGGGATACCCGGAGCACTCGAGAGGGATACCGAGATGGCAAGGCACAGGAAGGACCTCAACTGGGAAGGCCAGATCAGTTGCAGTCTTGATCCTGAAAAAGTGAAGAGATACAGGGCAGAGGTTCCACCCACTGAGGATGAAGTATGCAGCATGTGCGGGGAGTTCTGTGCCATCAGGACCGTTGAGAGGGCACTCAGGAAGAAGGATTGAGTCTTTCCTCAGTTGATACACATTCCACTTGCTAAGTGTGATTTCTTGATTTTAAGCTTCGTACTCTTCGAGGTATCCTGAGCC
>WFTX01000225.1 GCA_015485235.1 Nitrospirota bacterium
ATCTACTCATGGTGATAGATTCGTAAGAGCAACAATAACCGTTGAATTTTTTATTTAATGTAGTGTATTGTAATACAGGAGGTGATATATATGAGAACAGTTCTATCAGTAAGTCTCCCCGAGGACATTTCAAAGGAACTCAATAACTTTGCAAAAAAGACAGGAAGGAATAAAAGTGACATTATTAAAGAATCCCTGAGTCTCTTTTTGTGGGAGATGAAACTTAAAGAATTTCAAAAAAGATTATCTCCTCGTGCAAAGAAACTTGGCATAGTAACTGAAGAGGATATCTATAAGAACATATCGTGACAGTTGTATTTGACACCAATGTCTATATATCTGCCCTTATCACAGAGGGGGTCTGTGCAAAAATCCTTAGAAGGGCAAGGTTAAGGGAATTTTCACTTTCAATCTGTCCATTTATCATCAATGAAATTAAGCAAACTCTTTCTAAGAAATTCAGAATTTCAAAAAAAGAATTATCATCTGCAATTGAGATAATAAAGGAAGCAGTAAGCAATGTGGTTTACCCCGATATGCCAGTACCTGAAATATGTGAGGATAAGGATGATAATCATGTCATTACCTGTGCCCTTGCCTCAGGGGCGAAATATCTGGTTACTGGCGACGCAGAATTACTCGGGATAAAAAGATACAAAAAACTAAGGATATTATCTCCGAGGGATTTTGAGCTGATGTTTGATTGAAGGCCTCTTAAAACATGTTATACTTTCAGGAGATTGATTTTTAGGTATAAATAAGCATGGCCAAAAAGAACAAATCAAACTCCAGTGGCAATGACAAATCCCTTGAACAGTGGCTCTGGGATGCGGCATGTAGCATCCGCGGGGCTCAGGATGCACCGAAATACAAAGACTATATCCTGCCCCTTGTGTTTACAAAACGACTCTGCGATGTCTTTGATGATGAATTAAACCGCATATCAGAAAAGGTCGGCTCAAGGGAAAAGGCATTCAAACTCGTTGAGCGTGACCCCAAACTCGTCCGTTTCTACCTGCCCCTTAAGCCTGACAGCCCTGATGAGCCCGTCTGGTCTGTAATCCGAAAACTCTCTGACAACATAGGCGAACAACTCACCACCTATCTCAGGGAGATAGCCAAAGCAAACCCCCGCCTTGACGGAATCATTGACAGGGTGGACTTCAATGCCACCACGCACGGCCAGAGGGACATCTCTGATGACCGCCTCTCAAATCTTATTGAAAAGATATCTGAAAAACGCCTTGGCCTCAATGATGTGGAGCCTGACATAATCGGCCGCAGTTATGAGTATCTCATCCGTAAGTTTGCAGAAGGAAGCGGACAGAGTGCAGGTGAGTTTTATACACCAAAAGAGGCAGCCCGCATCATGGCATTGATAACGGACCCCGAGCCAGGGATGACCGTTTATGACCCCTGCTGTGGCTCAGCAGGACTCCTTATCAAGTGCCAGATAGTGCTTCAGGAAAAGATGCATCTGCGGAGTAAAACCACCTTTGCGCCCCTCAAACTCTATGGACAGGAATATGTGCCAAACACATGGGCAATGGCAAATATGAACATGATAATCCATGACATGGCTTCAGTATTACAACAACGAACGTCCTCACAGGGGATATAGGAATATGGGCAGACGGCCCATTGAGACTATAGAGCTTGGTAAAAAGCTCAGAAAGGAGCTACGGAAAAAGGCAGCTTAGCCGAGGTGGCCGAGAAGAGGCTGACTGTCCGGCAAGTGGTTGACTTTTACAATTTAAAGATAATCTGACTATCAATGTTCACCTTACAACTTTTATGACTGTACTCGTACTGTCCTCATAGCATATTTTTCATATTTTTTTTAAATAAAGAACTCCGCGGTCTTGCCTGCCCGTCTCGTGGCCCCAGGGGTCTTCATTTCTACTGCCAGGTCAGGTGACGGGCAATACCGGGCACTGGTCACTGGTTGTGGTATACTGGTTATCGGGTTGACCGGACATCCACTACCATAAAATTACTTAATTCATGTATAATTTAACTTAAACAACAAGGGAATATAATCCTGTTTTTCATTATTTTACATTATAACGTAACAGACTCGAATCCGAACCCCACAGGCAGAGGAGCACTTAAATGTTTAACCCTGTAAAAATAAAAGTTCTCTTGCTTGTTGTTATGCTGCTAACCCTCCCAATCGCCTCAGGCTGCAAGGACAGTTCAGGCAGGAATTACTCCCCCCCTGTCCAGAACCTTAACCTCAAGCCCGTTAATGTCGAAGATGACGTAAGGATGCTCCGGGCCATGGTGAAGGAAGACCCCGGGAACCTGAACGCCTGGATAAGGCTTGGAAACATACTGATGGACAGCAAACGCTTTACTGAAGCGATAGAGGCATACGCCAGAGCCCTTGAGCTGGATCCCCGGAATGTTAATGTCAGGGTTGACATGGGCACGTGCTACAGGAACACAGGCCAGCCGGAAAGGGCGGTAGAGGAGTACAGAAAGGCCCTGACATACAACCCGAAGCATCTATATGCCCATAAAAACCTGGGCGTGGTGCTTGCCTACGACCTGAACAGAATAAAGGAGGCTATCCCGGAATTTGAAACCTATCTGAAACTCTCACCCGATGCACCGGATGCCGAACAGGTTAAAACCGCCCTGAACGAACTCAGGCAGAGAATATAGTTTTTACAGACATAAAATGAAGATACCCTGCGGCAAGACCGCAGGGTATCTTCGATATGTAAGGAAGTTTTATCTTATTACTTTCGCTCGCATTCTCCGTGGCCACGATACGGGCAAGCAAGACCACGGGACAATGCATCTTGCCGCAAGCCACAGTGTGGCTGTAGGCAAGGATGGAACAGAATCATATTTTTTCCTTGTATTGAGTATATTATACGCTCGCTGTGCATATTCAGGTAACCGGCTGTTCAGACTGGGGAGGTCAGGTGTATGTCAGGTAAAAATTCAATGATAGCCCGACCGAAAAAATGAAAAGGGATGTCTGGATATTCCTTTTTCTCCTGGGACTCGTTGTATTCAACTGGCCCTTTATCAGCATCTTCAGGGAAAACTTCACCATCTATCCCTTTGTCGTCTGGTTCCTGCTTATTCTGGCAATAATTCTCACAAACCTCCTTCCGGACAGGGAAGACAGGGGTGATTAGATGTTTTCAGTCTGGACACTATTTCTTGTCATCTTTATCTATCTCATACTCCTCTTTCTCGTGGCTTCCTATGCCGAGTACAAGGAGAGGACCAAGAAGAGCCTCGTCTCAAACCCGTACATCTACTCACTCTCCCTCGCTGTCTACTGTACATCCTGGACATTTTACGGGAGTGTCGGTAAGGCTGCCAACTCGGGCCTGAGCTTCCTCCCCATATATATCGGTCCCACCCTGATGGCAACCCTCTGGTGGGTGGTCCTCAGAAAGATAGTCTATCTCTCAAAGGAAAACAGGATAACCAACATTGCCGATTTCATCTCCTCCAGGTATGGCAAGTCCCTTACCCTCTCCATACTGGTCACCCTCGTGGCTGTAATCGGGATCACGCCTTATCTCGGGCTCCAGTTGAAGGCTATAATGACCACATTCTCAATACTCTCAGGCAAGCCTACGGGAAGTCACTTTGCAGGCTGGACCATCACGCTTCTCCTCGGTCTGTTTGCCATAGTCTTCGGTGCGCGCCGCCTCGATGCCTCGGAAAGGCATGGCGGTCTCGTCTTTGCAGTAGCCTTTGAATCGGCAATCAAGCTCTTTGCATTCCTGATGGTAGGTATATTTGTGACCTACGGCCTCTTTGGAGGCTATGGAGACATCCTCTCCCGCGTCAGAGACAGTCAGTTCTCAGGCCTCATGAAGATAGGTGAAAAGGGCCCCTTCGGCTTCCTTGAGTGGACGTCTTTGACCTTTCTCTCCATGATGGCCATCCTCTTTCTCCCAAGACAGTTTCACGTGACGGTTGTGGAAAACTCCTCCTACGACCATATCAGAAAGGCGATGTGGCTCTTCCCCCTCTATCTGTTTCTGATTAATATCTTTGTCCTGCCCATTGCATTCGGGGGACTGTTGCTGAACGGTTCCAGAGAGGGGGCCGATTACTTTGTCCTGAAGATACCCCTCACCCAGGGGCACCCCTATCTCGCCCTGATAGCCTTCATCGGCGGCTTCTCTGCCGCAACCGCCATGGTGATAGTGGAGTCCATAGCACTCAGCACCATGGTTATGAACAGCCTGGTGATGCCTGCCCTCTGGAGTCTGAAGGCAATGAAAGGGATATACCATGTAATACTGAATATCAAGAGGCTCGTGATCCTGGGATGTATCTTTCTCGGGTATGTCTTTGCCATCTATATCGGAGATTTCTACAGCCTTGTTGATATCGGACTCAAGTCCTTCGAGGCAGTGACCATTTTCGCGCCGGCCTTCATCGTGGGGCTTTACTGGAAGGGAGCAAACAGGAAGGGGGCAATAGCAGGTATTCTGGCTGGTTTCTTCATCTGGGCCTATACCCTCATGATGCCGGCACTAACCAGGGCCGGCCTGATACCGGTAAAGGGGATAATCTGGGAGCTCTTCAGTTCCGGAATCCTGAATCCCACGGCACTCTTCGGACTTGACGGCCTTGACCGGTGGAGCCATTCCCTCTTCTGGGGTCTCCTCTTCAACCTGTTCTTCCTCGTAACGGTCTCCCTCCTTACAAAACAGTCCGACCTGGACACCACCCAGGCAATAGCCTTTGTTGACAGTTTCTCCTCTTCAGCCCTGTCGCTCTCAGGGAGGCCATCAAGCCTTGATGAGATAGAATCCCTCCTTGCAGAATACATCGGTCCCCGTGATGCCTCAACCGCCATTGAGAGATTCATCAAAAAGAACAGGTTCACAAGGGAAAACATCACCACAGACGGTCTGCTCAGGCTGAGGTCAGAGGCGGAACGGATACTCGCCGGGGTGCTTGGCCCATCTGTCAGCACCCTTGTGCTCCAGGACAGGACAGTGCTTACCCCTGATGAGAAGATTCAGCTCTCAGCTTCCATAAGAAGGATATCGAGGAGCCTCCAGCTTTCGAGGCAGGAGCTTGCCGAGGCAAACAGACAACTGGTGATGTTGAAGGAATTCAGTGAAAACATAATCGAGAGTATCCCTCTCGGGGTTGCAACCCTTGACGAGCACCTCCATGTAAAGTACTGGAACAAGGCAATGGAGAACCTCACAGGAGTCCCGAAGGAAGACGCCCTCAACAGAGAGAGCCGGACCCTCCTGCAGTGTCTTGAACCAGACCTGTTCAGAGAGGGGATAAGGGAAGGCGAGATAAACTGCCACAGAAAGAGGGGGCCGGCGATGGTACTGAAGGGCTATGTCAGCCGCCTCCGGGGTGTCCAGCGGGGATATGTCCTGGTTCTGGAGGACATAACGGAGAAGAAGAAGATAGAGGAAGAACTCTTCAGGGCCACCAAGCATGCCAGCATAGGAAGGCTTGCCGCCGGTGTCTCCCATGAAATCGGCAACCCCCTCGCCTCCATATCCTCCCTTGTCCAGGAACTCCAGGAAGAGAACATGAGTCGATTTGCAAGAGATTCCCTTTCCACTATCAACCAGCATGTAAACAGGATTGCCCGTATAGTGAAGAACCTCGGGGACTTCGCCCGCCTCTACCCCAGGCAGAAGATCCCCACAAACCTGAAGGACATACTCACAAACACTATCGACCTGGTAAAGTACGACAAGAACTTCAGGAAGATAAACATAACAACAGAGATCGAGGACACCCCTCCCATCAAGCTCGATCCCGACCAGATCCAGCAGGTCTTCCTGAACCTGATGCTCAATGCAAGGGACGCAATGCCTGAAGGAGGAGAACTCTCCATCACCATCAGGCGATCGGGAGAGGACCCTTCCGGGACTGATGGTTTTGTGGAAATGAGATTCTCTGACACTGGTGTCGGAATCTCCCGGGAGCTGAAAGAGAAGATATTCGACCCATTCTTCTCAACCAAGGGTCCTGCCAGGGGAACAGGTCTCGGTCTGAGCATATGTTATAGTATAATCAAGGATCATGGAGGAACGATCGAGATAGACTCGGAAAGGGAACGGGGCACATGCTTCATTATCAGGATACCAATAAATAAAAACACTTGAAAAGGAGCAGGTCATGTCTGAGAGCATACTTATTGTCGAGGACGAGGAGACTCTAAGGGAGTCACTGAGGCGCATCTTTCTGAAAGAGGGATTTATTGTAGATACCGCTGATTCTGCCGAAAGGGGAATCCAGCTTGTTGAGGAAAACCTCTATGACGTGATAATCACTGACATCATCCTTCCCGGTATGGATGGAATCGAGATGCTCGAACAGGTAAAGGAACAGAACCCGGACCAGATATTCATAGTTGTAACCGCCTTTGCTTCCCTTGACACTGCTGTAAAGGCGCTCCGTGCCGGGGCCTATGACTACATAATGAAACCCATTATCCATGAAGAGATAAAACAGGTGGTAAGGAATGCCATAACCCAGAAAAATCTCCAGCGGGAAAACGTAATACTGAAAAGGGAGATAAAAAAGCACTACGACTTCAGCAGCATTATCGGCGAGAGTCCTGCCATAAAGGAGCTCATCTCTGAAATCAAGAAGGTGGCTGATACAAGGAGCAATGTCCTCCTTCTCGGAGAAACAGGTACAGGGAAGGAACTCTTTGCGAGGGTGATCCACCATAACAGTTCAAGAAGGGAAATGCCCTTTGTCCCGATAAACTGCTCTGCCATACCGGAAAACCTCCTTGAGTCTGAACTCTTCGGGCATGTAAAGGGAGCATTTACCGGAGCCGTTTCCTCAAAGAAGGGGCTCCTCGAGGAGGCGGACGGCGGGACGGTTTTTCTTGATGAGATTGGTGATATACCTCCGTATTTCCAGGTCAAACTGTTGAGGGTCCTTGAAGACCAGGAGCTCAGGCCGGTGGGAAGTACCAAATCAAAGAAGATAGACTTCCGGTTCATTACGGCAACAAACAGGGATCTTCAGGATGCTGTCAAGTCAGGCGATTTCCGCGAAGACCTTTACTACCGGATCAATGTCATAACCATAAAGCTCCCTCCCCTGCGTGAGAGAAGGGAGGACATCCCCCTCCTTCTGAATCACTACCTTGAAAAATACGCCCACGAGGTGGGAAGGCGGGGCAAGAGATTCTCACCCGAGGCCCTCTCACTCCTGGTCAGTTATAACTGGCCTGGAAATATCCGGGAACTCCAGAACGTCATTGAAAGGGCTGTCCTCATCTCGGAAGGCGATGAAATCCGTGAGGAACACCTCCCGGAGAGCATAACAAAAACAGACTCATTCCTTGATGAATCACTGACCAGGGAGATGACCATAGAGGAATATACCAGGTCATTCATAATAAAATTCCAGCATGTCTACGGAGAGCAGGAACTGGCTGAAAAACTGGGTATTACACGCAAAACCCTCTGGGAAAAAAGGAAAAAGTGGGGAATAAAAAGGCCTGCGTCACCTTCTGTAACAAATAGCGACAAATAGTTACCTGTTGTAACATGTCCTGGCCTCTTACACCCGCTGAGAAGTATTAGAGGCTAAAAATTGCAGTTACCTTATGTAACATACCCGTCGATACTTTTTTACCCCTTACAGATCCCTCCCTTGGCCCGGATTTACAGGTGAAATCAGTCCTCATTTATTAACACATTGATTTACAAAGATATTAGTCCAGTTACAGATCTCTTGTCCGTGCTCAAGCACAAAGGCAGGCTCGAAGAAGGCCTCCTCTGAATCCCTGGAACATATAAAGCGCACCTGTACAACCTGTCTCTGGCATTAAACTTGCTCACTATAAGCCCGACCATGCTTAAGGACGAGGTAGCAGATTTTTTCAGGAAGTACCCACCTTTCAACCTCCTGAATGATCGGGAGATTGACCTCCTCGTGGAGGATGTCTCCATTGAGTACTACCCAAAGGGTTTCAGGATACTCGCCCAGAACGGTCCTCCAACAGAGTACCTCCGGATAGTAAAGAAAGGTGCCGTCAAGGTCTATGTCCAGTCCGACGAGGGTGAAGACCTCACCATAGACTTCAGGAGTGAGGGTGAACTTTTCGGCTATATCTCCCTTATCAGCAGTGACCGTTCAAGGGCCAATGTGGTTGCAATTGAAGACACCCTCTGTTATCTGATACCCCGTGAACGCATAATTTCCCTCATTGAGACAAATCCTGAGCTTAACCAGTACTTTCTGAAGTCCTTCTTCATAAACTTCATAGACAAGACCTATGAGGAGACCAAGAAGAGGTTTTCCATTATAGGTGAAGGTGAACGACTCCTTTTCACTACCCCGGTGGGTGAGATTGTCCGGCGATCACCTGTAACAGTGCCTCATGACACGACCATACGACAGGCGGCGAGGATAATGACACAGGAGCAGATAAGCTCGGTGATCGTTACTGACAGAGACGGTGTTCCCACGGGCATCGTGACCGACCGTGACCTCAGAACAAAGGTTGTTGCCCGCGGAAGGGACATCGAGGAGCCGGTGGAGAATATCATGAGTTCCCACCTGATAAGGGTGGATGCATCTGAATTCTGTTTTGAAGCACTCCTGAAGATGATCAGGTACAATATCCATCACATCCTCGTGATCGAGCGTGGAAGGCTTACCGGCCTTGTCTCCAATCACGATTTCATGCTCCTTCAGGGACAGTCCCCCACCACACTGGTGAAGGAGATAGAGAAGGCCTACGACCTCACGCAGATGGAGAATATAAGGCCGCGACTCATCACCGTTGTGACCAACATGATGAAGGACGGTGCACGAGCCTACAACCTGACAGGACTCATATCAGAAGTGGTTGACAAGGTGATACTGAAGCTCATTGAACAGATCGAGAAACAGATCGGACCAGCGCCCCTTCCCTACTCACTCTTTGCCTTCGGCCCCCTTGCGCGGCGGGAGCTCACCCTCAGCCCGAGGACGAGGCTCGGCGTGGTCCATGAAGATACGAACAACCTGACCATCCTCCGGACAACAAGGGAGTATTTCAAGGAGTTTTCCGACCTCCTGAACAGGACTCTCCATGCAGTAATCAATGGAAAGACGGGCTCAGAGGTTACCACTGACCCCTTTATCTCAGGCGAACAGATAAAGCCTCTCTCAGACTGGGAATCCCTCTTCAGGAGATACTCCGAGGACCCCTTCAGATACAGGCCTTCCCCTGAACTCCTGGACCTCCGGAGCATCCATGGTGAGGACATCCTCTTGGAGAAGCTTCACCAGGGACTTGTCAAAACCGTTACAGAGTCAGAAGAATTCATGGATTACCTGGCAACCGAGACGGTAGAAAACCGTCCACCTCTCGGATTCTTCAGGAAGTTCGTGGTGGAAAAGTCCGGTGAACACAGAAATGAACTGAACATCTATGACAAAGGCATAATCCCTGTTGTCTCATCAACACGGCTCTTCGCCCTTGAAAAGGGGATTGACGAGACATCAACCCTGAGGCGTATCAAGGGACTCATCAGCACCAGGGAGTTTCCGGAGGGGGATGACCTACTCATCGCCTTTGATTACCTCATGATGCTCCTCATACACAACCAGATAGGCCAGATACAGCGAGGACTCATACCTGACAGTTTCATAAATCCCGAGGCAATGACAAACCTGGAAAAGAAGACACTGAAGGAGACTTTTCAGTTGATAGCCAATATATATGAGATCATTGAGAAGGGCTACAGGACGGAACGGACGCCATGATGGGGGGCCTCTTCACAAGGTTTTTCGGACAATCAAGGGTGAGGGAACTGCCGGTTTCGCTCAGGCTTCAGCAAGGCCTCAGGAAAAGGTTCGACAGGAACATCCCCCTGGAGGAGGCGGAATATGTTGTTTTTGATACCGAACTCACCGGGCTTGACTTCAAGAGGGACTCTATCATCTCCATAGGTGCGGTGAAGATGGAAGGACTCAGGATTTACCCCTCCAGGACCTTTTACTGCCTCGTAAGACCTGAGTGTGAGCTGAAGAGGGACGGGATAGTAATCCATGAGATAACCCCCGATGATCTGGAAGGAGCCGAAGCCCCTGAGGCTGCCCTGAACGAGTTTGTCACCTTTGTGGGAGATGCAGTACTTGTGGGACATTTCGCCTTCATAGACATCAACTTCATAAACAGGGCTCTCAAGCGATGCTATGGAATCAAGATCCAGAACCCCGTGGTGGACACCTTCCAGATCCACGAGTGGCTTTATGAAAACGACTCCACCTTTGCAAGACATTACCATGGAATGACTATAAAGAAAGACCTTTTCTCCATAGCAAAGACTTACGGAATCACCGTAAAGACAGCCCACAACGCTCTGATTGATGCGTATCTTACAGCACAGTTGTTCCAGAGGTTTCTCCGCTTTCTGCCCCAGGCGGGTGTGAGGACTCTCGGTGAACTCCTTATGGTGGGCAAATCCTGAAAAGAAGGGAGGTGTTAGCAGAGGGAAAAAAAGGATTTCTGTGTAGTATCTTTCGTTGTTAAAGAAGAAATCAAAAGAAGGAGGTAAAGGTGACTACAGCTACCATATGGTTATTCATCTTCGTTCTTGCGTACTGGGCATACTGTATTTTCTGGGGGATAAAGGGCGCAAGAATGGCAAAAACGGCTTCCGACTATTTTATCGCCGGAAGAAAGATACCCATCTGGGTCTTTGTTCTGGCAGCGACGGCGACATCCTTTTCGGGCTGGACCTTCATGGGCCATCCCGGTCTCGTTTATCGTGACGGCTTCCAGTACGCCTATGCATCATTCTATGCCATTACCATCCCCTTCACAGGGGTAATCTTCCTCAAACGCCAGTGGATGCTCGGGAAGAGGTTCGGTTATGTAACACCCGGCGAGATGTTCTCCGACTACTACAGGACCGACGTAATGAGGATCCTCACCGTTATCGTGGCCCTCGTCTTCTCGGTCCCCTATCTCGGGCTTCAGCTCCGGGCCTCGGGCTTCCTCTTCAATGTCCTGACGGACGGGCTCTTCGGTGTTGAGGTAGGCATGTGGCTCCTCTCGGCAGTCGTTGTCATCTACGTGGCCTCCGGTGGACTCAGGGCGGTGGCATATGTGGATACGATGCAGTGTATCCTCCTTGCCGGTGGCATTGTGGCGATCGGGATCATCACCCTGAACGCGGTAGGCGGTATGGATGCACTGAGCGCAGGTATCGCAAAGCTTGCCGAGATCGATACCAAACGGACGCCTGACGGCTACAGCCACTACATCGCCATCCCGGGGGTGATCCAGTTTGTGAAGGCAGGGACAAAGGCAACGGGAGGCGCCTGGACCGGTGTGATGATACTGACCTACATGTTCGCCCTGATGGGGATCCAGTCAGCCCCGGCCTTCTCAATGTGGTCTTTCTCGAACAAGAACCCCAAGCCCTTTGCATACCAGCAGGTATGGGCATCCTCAGCCGGTATCGGGTTCATCCTGATCATCTTCACAGCAATCCAGGGCATGGGCGGCCACCTGATCGGGGCCGATGCAGCCATGCTGAAGGCCGGCTATGCAAAGGATGTCCTTAACCTGGGCGAGGATATCATGAAGATGCCGGGCAAGCAGGGATTTCTCGTCCCCGTACTCATTCATATCCTGAGCAAGTCCGCTCCGTGGTTCGTCGGGCTCCTCGCTGTCTGTGCACTCGCAGCAATGCAGTCGACCGGCGCAGCCTACATGTCAACCGCTGCCGGGATGCTCACCCGTGACCTCTACAAGAGGTTCCTGAACCCCGGTGCATCCCATACCACGCAGAAGCTCTTCGGCCGTATCGGCGTGCTTGTCGTGACAGGGCTTGCCCTTGTCGTTGCCACCACTTCCAAGGACGCCCTGGTGCTCCTTGGAGGCCTTGCCGTTGCCTACGGCTTCCAGATGTGGCCTGCCCTCATCGGTACGTGCTGGTGGCCCTTCCTCACAAGACAGGGGGTAACGGTCGGCCTCGTCCTGGGCCTCATCGCCGTTACACTTACGGAAACGATCGGGCAGAAGTGGTTCGGCATCACCGCCTGGGGCAGATGGCCTCTCACCATCCACTCTGCAGGATGGGGGATAATCTTCAACCTGGGCTCAGCGATCCTCATCTCCATGGTCACGCAGAACTCTGACGACAAGGCCCATAAAATGAAGTACCACGACTTCCTCAGGGAGCATGCAGGTATACCGGCAGAAAAGAAGGGGCTTGTCCCTGTTGCCTGGATCATAGTCCTCATCTGGTTCTTCTTTGGAATAGGTCCGGGTGCGGTTATCGGAAACACCATCTTCGGTAACCCCAACGACGCCTCAACGTGGATGTTCGGAATACCTTCAATCTGGGCATGGCATATCATCTGGTGGGCACTGGGTGTCTTCATGATGTGGTTCCTGGCCTTCAAGATGCAGATGTCCACAATGCCTGAGAAGGAAATTGTTGCGCTCGTTGAAGACATCGGTGACGTCAAGGTTGCCAGGCTGGATGTTGACAAACCGTAAGACCCTTTCTTCAACAACAGAGGGAGGCTCCTGTCAGGGAGCCTCCCTCTTCAATATTACCCGGCCAAATCCTGTAGCAGATCTGCTAAAATACCATGATATTAAAATGCCTGCGGCTCTGAATAAACTTACAGGGAAACTTCATCTGATTACATTCCCGGAGCGGAGATGAGATGGAAAAGGTAATAATATGGTATGGAGTGAGTTCACTCATCCTTGGTGTACTCCTGTATTTCCCGATGAGGAAATTCATCTATGCCCTCAGCATAAACAGACTCCAGAGAAGGAAAAACAGGGAGGCAACAGACAGGGAAAAGGCGGAGATCAGGAAGAAGTCAAACCTGATAGCAGCCGTCATTTCAATCACCTTCGCCTTTTTCTATAACAGGGTTCTGTTGGCAAGATACTTCACAGGAGGAGGATGATATGGGGCTCATAAGAAGGGAGAACCTGAGTGGTTTCATTGCTCTCATCCTTTTCATAGTCACCCTTGCCTTTGTATTCTACTGGCGGACAGGGGTGGAGGATACACCAGGTGACTATCACGTAAAGAAAGGCAACTACCGCCTTGAGGACGGCTTTTACGCCGATGCCATAAAGGAATTCAAACAGGCTATCCAGAAAAACCCGGAGCACATCGACGCCCATCTCGGTATGGCCCTGGCCTATATGCAGATGGGAGAATACAGGAATGCCCTCAGTTACTTTAACAGGACTATTGAACTTGATCCTTCCTTTGCCGTGGCCTATGCCGACAGGGGGATCATGTACGACAGGATGGGGAAGTTCAGACTCGCCCTTCAGGACTACCGGAAGGCCATTGAGCTGGAACCTAAGCTTGCAAAAGGCCCTGGCTGGATATGGAGGCTGCTCCATACCGCCGGTGAAAAGCCCTCTACCATTGCAGACAGGGCCCGGTATATAGAAGAGGAACTTAAGAAACCGCCTGAAAAGAGGCTGCTCAGGAAGCCTGACGTGGACAGCCAGCAGAAGATGTACAAGTATTAAACCGCTTTCAGGAAACTGATCACCCCAGATTGCCGATAGAAAAAATGCTCCAACAATAAAGGGCAGGAGGGCATAGGGTTTGAGCGGTTTCAGGCAATCTATGATCTTCACCAGGAAGGTGAAGTAGATTGCCTGCCTCGGAGCAGGGGCCCCCGAAAAGTCGAAGACTTTTTGGGGTATGGCTGCCTTGGATGGCCTGCGAGAATGAGACGAAAAGCCTATACCCTCCTGCCTTGTAACTGACTGATGAGTTAATCGGCATTTTGGGGTGATCAAGGAGAATTGCCATGCCCATACCCGATATGATAAGATTTTTCTGTAGAGTCTTTTGTCCCGGAACGCTTAACCAATAATTTTAAAGGGGGTATTTATGATCGCAGGAATCAGGACAGCAGTCATGGCAGGGGCGTTCTTGCTTGCCTCGATTATTCTTTCAGGCTGTGTATCCACGGAACCTAAGGCAACGGTCACCTCAGGCCAGGGAAGCCCATCCATACAGG
>WFTX01000226.1 GCA_015485235.1 Nitrospirota bacterium
GGGAAACTCCTCCTTTTCATCCAGTTCAGCCCTGACAGGGACGACCTTCTCGGTTGCGATCTGCCTTGCAAGATCCCGTATCATGATCTGTTCTTCAGTAAGCAAATAATCCATATGTCTCCTCCTCGCTTTTCATTAGCCGCTTATATCAATATCTTCAAAGAGAATATCCGGTGAGCCTGTCCTTCCGTAGAACTTTGTTCTGTCCCCGAAGGCCGCTATCTTCCGGAAGATGTCCTGAATGTTTCCCGAGATGGCAGCCTCCTTAACAGGCCTCACAATCCTGCCTCCCTCCACCCAGAGCCCTGTTATCCCGACTGAGAAGTCCCCGGATATGGGATTGGCAGTGTGCATTCCCATCGCCTCTGTAACTATGATGCCCCTCTTCATGGAGCCTATGAGGGCTTCACGGGAGAGGCGATAATCACCTGAGGCTGGCTCGATAAAGAAGTTTGAGATCCCCACTCCCGGAAGGGACTCTATCCCGGCCCTGACGGCGTTTCCCGTTGAGCGGAGGCCCTCCCTCTTTGCTGTCCTGATGTTGTAGAGAAAGTTGCTCACAACTCCCTCCGAGACCAGCCTTATCCTCCTTGATGGTATCCCCTCACCATCAAAGGGCCTGCTTCCCGGCCTGCCCTCCAGGGTTGGATCATCTATGAGGTTCAGCCTTTCGGAGAATACCTTTTCATCCCTTCTGCCTGCCAGGAGGGACTTGCCCTTCTGGATGTTCTCTGAAGAGAATGCCGATGCAAGGATACTGAGGAACTCCGTGGCCACATGACTTTCAATGAGGATGTCTCCTCTTCCTGTCTCTGCCTTCCCCGCGCCAAGGAGCTGGATCGCCCGTTCAGCCGCAATACTGCCTATTGCAGGAAAGTCTATATCACTCAGGAGACGGCTGCTTTCATACCCCCAGCCCATCTGGGAGTCCTCCCCATCCTCTGCTACCACCATTATCTGGCCGGAAAGTGCCGTGCCTGAATACCTGAGGCTTACTCCGGTTGAGGTCATGACAAGGACTTCCGATTCAGTCTTTGAAGCAGAGGCCTTTCTTACCTTTCTTATCCTCCGGTCGTGATCCAGGGCGGCCTTCTCTATCTCGAGGGCTTTCTCAAGGAGGGAATCATCTGTAAGTTCAGAAACTCCAGGGTCATGGGTGATGACAGAAGGAACCGTTTCCGGTTCAGCCATTCCTGAGTATGGATCCTCATCAGTAAAAGCGGCATTGGTGATGGCGGTCTCTATAACGTCCTGCCACCTGTCAGGATCAGTGGAGTAGGAGAACCCGATCCGGTCCTTGCCGATTACCCTGAGGGAGTAGCCGAATTCATCGGCCCTCTCAAGGGCCTCTATCTCCTGTCCCTTTACATCGATGGATGTAGAAGATGAGGCGCTCATATAGACTTCTGCGGAGAAGTCTCCCCGTTTCCGGACCTCCTTGATTATGTCTTCTGCAAAACTCTGGTCAGTCTTCATAGTATGTAGCAGACGCAGAGTCCGACTCCCATACAGTTACGGCCGAGAGCCGGACATGATCGGTATTTATCTTCTTCTTCAGGGATTCAAAGATCCACCTTGCAATGTTCTCTGAAGAGGGGTTTATCTCGGTAAAGGGGAAGATCTCATTCAGAAACCCGTGATCCAGTTGCTCCAGTACTTCCTTTGTCCACTTCCTGAGATCATGGAAATCCACGGCAATGTCTATCTCATTGAGTCGTTCGGCAGAGACATGGATCTGAACCTTCCAGTTATGACCATGCAGAGCTTCGCACTTTCCCTTGTAGCCCCTTAGCTGGTGGGCCGAAGAGAAGGTATCTTCTATCATCAATTCATACATCTCTTTCCTCCTTGAAGGTCTATGTGCCTATTCACTCCGCTTGAATATGGATATGTAGGGAAGATTCCGGAACTTGCCGTCAAAATCGAGCCCATATCCTACAACATACCTGTCAGGGATTTCAAACCCTTTGTACTCTATGGGGACATCCACAATCCGGCGTTCCCTCTTGTCAAGAAGTGCGGTTACGGCCAGCCTTGCAGGTGCCCTTTGCAGGATTCTTTCCCTTATATGGTTCAGCGTTATGCCTGTGTCCACAATATCCTCTACGAGGAGGACATTCTTCCCTGATATGTCCTCCCTGATGTCTGCATGGATCCTTACCTCCCCGGTGCTCTCAGTCTTGAGGTAACTGGATGCGATGATGAAGTCAACCGTAACCGGGACGTCTATATGCCGGATAAGGTCTGAATAGAACATGAAGGCACCCTTCAGTATGCCTATGGCTACCAGTTCCTCACCTGCAAAGTCCCTGGAGATGGCTTCGGCAAGCTCCTTCACCTTTGCCTGTATCTCCTTTTCTCCCAGCAGGGGTTTTCCTACAAGCATCCGACCTCCGGTTGAAGAAAATAGGCATATATATTAACATATATACAGAAAATTGAGTGAAGTTTGACTTTTACGGGGAAAACTGGTAAAT
>WFTX01000227.1 GCA_015485235.1 Nitrospirota bacterium
GTGCACACCCCCTGCCTCTCAGGGACAACTTATGAACTGTAAGGTTAATGGTTTTTTGCTGCTGGACAGGAGGTGTTTGTTAAATGGATATGGTAGGGGTTATACTTGCCGGAGGCTCGAACCGGAGGTTTCCGGTACTCAAGGGTTTTATGGAGATCAATGGCGAGAGGGTGATAGAGAGGAATCTCCGCCTTCTCGGTGGCCTTTTCAGCCGGGTTGCCATATCTACAAACAGGCCTGATGCCTATTTCTACACAGGTGCTGAACTCCTGGGAGACCTCTACCCCTCCACTGGTCCGATTGTGGGGATATGCTCGTCACTTGTGGCCTCTGGCGCTGATTCGGTTTTTGTGATCGCCTGTGACATGCCCTTTGTCAGGAAGGAGGTTGTAGAACTCATTATTGCAGGGACGGGCGGGGCCGACGTTGTGGTTTGTGAATACGAGGGAATGCTCCACCCACTCCTCGGCTCTTACAGTAAAGGACTTATAGGGTTGATGGAGGAGAGGATACTTTCAGGCAGAACGGAACTGCTCGGCTTCCTCGACGAGATAGACTGCAGGGTAATTACCACCATGGAGTTGAAACAGACAGGCGAAGATGGAAAGAGTTTTGTTAATATAAATACACCTGAAGACTATTCCAAATATACAGGAGGATAAACTATGTTTGGTCTCGGCATGCAGGAACTGATAATTGTTCTCATCATTGTGGTCATCCTTTTCGGGGCATCAAGGCTTCCTGAGCTCGGAAGGGGGATCGGGCAGGCCATAAAGAACTTCAAGAAGGCCACTTCAGAACCTGATGAGATCGATGTAACCCCCAAGAAGCCTGTTGAGGAATCCACCAAGGAGGCCAAGGACGAAACAAAAGAGCCAACGCAGGAGAAGGCCGGCTAACCAGCCCCTCCAGGTCCTTGATCCTGATGAGACGCGGCCCCCTTGTTGAGATCGATCTTGACAAAATCTCACATAACCTGAGGCTGGTAAGAAATGCCTCCCCCGGGAGGAAAATTATCGGGGTGGTGAAGGCCGATGCCTACGGGCACGGGATGGTTGAGGTCTCAAAGGTACTCATGAAAGGGGGCGTGGATAGTCTTGCCGTTGCCTATCTGGATGAAGGGGTGGCCCTCAGGGAGGCCGGAATTCAGGACATCCCTGTCATCGTTCTGTTTGACAATGAACCGTCAGAGGATTTTTTCAGGTTCAGACTCACTCCTGTAGTGCACAACCTTTCATTTCTCAGGGAAATCGCGTCTCTCGCCTCAAAAAAAGAGACAAGCATTGGAATTCATATAAATATAGATACGGGTATGGGCAGGCTTGGGTTTCCCTGGTATGAATCGGACAGTATCGTTGATCAGGTGCTCGCGATGGAGGACCTCAGGGTGGAGGGCCTGATGAGCCATTTTTCAGAGGCCGATATTTCAGATGAGGACTTTAGCCGTCTCCAGATGAACCGGTTCGAAGGTGCCCTCAGTCTTTTCAGGGCGAGAGGACTGAACCCGCTTGCCCACTTTGCAAACAGTGCTGCTGTATTCAGACTGCCGGAGGCCCATTACGATGCAGTCCGGCCAGGTCTGGCCCTCTATGGTTCATCTCCTTACTCTCCAGATGCCGGGCTCAGGGCTGCAATGAGTGTAAAGACAGTTCTGATTGATGTGAGAACGCTCAGGAAGGGTGAATCAGTAAGCTACGGGAGGACCTTTGTTACCACGAGAGGGAGTCTTATAGGTGTGATCCCGCTGGGATATGCCGACGGGCTTCACCGGGCTGGCTCCAATAACCTCGATGTCCTGGTGAGAGGGAAGAGGGCCCCTGTTGTTGGTCGGATATGCATGGACCTGACAATGGTTGACCTCACCGAGGTGGACGGCTCTGAACCGGGTGATGAGGTTGTGATCATGGGGAGGCAGGGAGGTGAAGAAATAAGTGTGGAAGAAGTAGCGGACAGGACGGGAACCATCCCATATGAAGTTATGACCTCTCTGGGCTCTGTAAACCGGCGGGTCTTCACGGGTGAAGACAGTTACGGGAAGGATTCATCAGGTAGAGGATCATGAGCAACAGGCTTGGCGAGATACTAATAAACCTCGGCTTCATTACTGACAAGGATCTGGAGCGGGCACTCAAGATCCAGAAAGAGGAGGGTTATCAGAGGAGGCTCGGGGATATCCTCAGGGAGATAGTGCTTGAAGAAGACCAGCTGATGAGGGCCCTTTCCGTCCAGTTCGATATACCTATCCTTTCCGGGGAGGAACTACCCCATGAACTCCCTATAGAAAGGATATCCTATGAGTTCATGAGGGAGAACCTCGTCTTTCCTCTCAGAATAGAGAATGGGCTCCTTCATGTGGCTATTGCTGATCCCCTCCGGATGGATGTGCTGGAGGTTCTTGAAAACACTTACGGTTACGAGACTGTCCCTCATCTGGTGAGGCGGTCCGAGCTGATGGATCATATCGAGAAGCTCTCTGCCTCCAGGGAAGAGGTGATGAAGAGGGTGATTGGTGATGTTGAGGATGAGATAGTCCAGCCTGAGGGATCGGCTGAACTGGACCACCTTCGGGGGCTTGCACAGGAAAAGGGTATTATCCAGCTTGTGAACCTGATTATAGATAATGCCGTCCGGGACAGGGCGAGTGACATACATGTAGAGCCGGAGGAGAAGAGGCTCAGGGTAAGATACCGGATAGACGGCCTTCTCTACGAGAAGGAACTCCTCCCATCAAGGATGAGTGCTGCCGTGATCTCAAGGATAAAGCTCCTGGCCGGGATGAACATAGCTGAGCGGAGGCTCCCACAGGACGGGAGGATTGAGGGGAGGTTCGGAGACCGGGAACTCGATATAAGGGTCTCCACCATCCCGACTGTCCACGGTGAGAGCATCGTCATGAGGATACTGGACAGGGAGGCGTCCTTCATCACCCTGGAGAAACTGGGCTTTGATTCTGAACTGCTTGAGGAATACAATGGTCTTATACACCAGCCTTACGGGATGGTGCTTATAACCGGCCCGACAGGAAGTGGTAAGAGTACCACCCTTTATGCCTCTCTGGACCGGATCAATTCTGCAGACCGGAAGATCATTACGATAGAGGAGCCTGTAGAGTACCTGATGGCCGGGATCAATCAGATAAGTGTACGGCCCAGAATAGGGCTGACCTTTGCTTCAGGACTGCGGCATATAGTCAGGCAGGACCCTGACATTATCATGGTCGGAGAGATAAGGGACCTTGAGACTGCATCCATCTCGATACATGCGGCGTTGACAGGACATCTCCTTTTCAGTACCCTCCATACAAACGACGCTCCCGGTGCCGTCACAAGGCTGATAGACATGGGGGTGGAAAACTACCTTGTCTCATCAACGCTCCTCGCAGTCATGGCCCAGCGTCTCGTGAGAAAAATCTGCCCTGCATGCAAGGAGGAATACATATTAGGCGAGGATCTGGCGTCTGAGTTTTCCATACCGGAGAAGAAGGCATGGAGAGGGCGGGGGTGTGAGGAGTGCTCCGGTACAGGCTACCGCGGGCGTATAGCCATATTCGAACTCCTTGTTGTGAATGACAGGATACGGGAGATGATCATGGAGAAGGCGACAGTGAGGGAGTTGAGGGAGGTTGCCGTGGAGTCGGGTATGAGGTCGCTCCGTGATGACGGGATAAGAAAGGTGAAAATGGGGATTACCACCATTGATGAGGTTATCCGGGTGACTCAGGTGGAACTGTGAGAGTCTTCTCTGACAAAAGGGGGTTTGCCCTGATGATGACCATCTGGGTGCTGGTCTTCCTGACAATAGTTGCGATGAGCTTTTCGTTCTCAACAAGGCTCTCCACAGCGATGACTGCCAATTTCAGGGATGAGACCCTGGCATACTACGGTGCCCTTTCAGCCTATCATGCGGTCCTGAGATCCCTGGCCTCTGACAGGGATCCGACCGTTGATTTCGTGGATGAAGAAGGCCGTTTCTTTCTTGACCTGGAATCAGGCCCCATACCTGAAAGGATGGAGATTGACCAGGTGGTGGCGAAGGTCTCTGTAGAGGACGAGGAGTCAAAGATAAACCTCAACAGGACAAACCGGGGAATCCTGGAAAAACTCTTTAAGCGGGCAGGGGTTGATACAGAGAAGATGGATGCGCTCAGGGACAGTCTTCTTGACTGGATTGACCCTGACGATGCCCACCGCCTCAATGGTGCAGAGGATGAGTATTACAGTGAGTTCGGCTATACCGCAAAAAATGCAAGGCTTGACCTTCCTCGTGAGCTCCTCCTCGTTAAGGGGTTCAGAGAGGACTTTTTCAAAGGCAGAAACGGCTCCGGTGATCTGGAAGGGCTTCTTACCACCTTCGGCACGGGGGGCCTCAATATCAACACGGCACCGGGGTCATTGCTCAGCCTGCTGGGGCTTGACGAAAACAGCATTGAGACTGTCATGGCCCGGAGGAATGAGACCATGGGCGGGTTCAGATTCATCCCTGCTGACCTCAGCAGGTTCGGTCTGACAAAGACCGCCGCCTCATACCTGAGGATAGGAATCAGGGGCAGACTCAAAGGTGCAAAGACGGGATATTCGCTTACTGCTATAATCAGGCGGATACCTTCTCCGAAGGGCTACAGATTCAGAATGCTTTACTGGGAGGAAGATGTCAGCTACAGCGATAATCAGGCTTAGGAAAGAGGACTTTTCCATCTTCGTTCTTGAAAGGAGTTTCAGAAAGAAGTCCTTGAGAGGGTTTTCTGACCGGAAGGTGATGGAGGGAGAGGAGTTGTCCGGACTTCTCAGAGAGGAACTTGCCAGGTTGAAGGAATCAGAAGGGATAAGGGAGGCCCTGGTGGTTATTCCCCTGTCTTTTGTGATCCCGGGGTTCTGCCGTCTGCCTCTCATGAAGAGGGAGGACCTTCTGAAAGCGGTTCCCTTCGAGCTTGAGTCCCAGCTCCCCCTTCCTCCGGAGGAATATGTATTCTCAGTGGGGGTAGTACGGAGTCGGGATGCCGAGGCTGAGGCCCTTGCCCTTGCTCTCGGGGCAGACCGTTTCAGGGAGATTAAGGCGGTCTTTGATGAGACGGAGATAAGGCTCCTGGGGATACGGGTATGGTTTATGGAGTTGTTGAATGAGGCCCTTGGTTCAGGGATGTTGAAGGGGGAGGACTTTATACTGATTGCAAAGGAGGATGGCTCCTTTGGGGTGGCAGCCTTCAGGGATGGGGTTTTAGTTTCCCTCAGGGATGTAAAGAAAGTCCAGTCCCTTCCCCTGGTCATACAAAGGCTGAAAGGTCATCAGGAGATGCCCGTATACCTTTCGAGCGGCTCAGAGCCTCTGCTGTCAGGGACTGAATATGTACCTGTAACCATAGACGAGGGTCACGTTCTCCAGAGGATTCTTGAGGAGGGCAGGTTAGATTTTGATTTTACAGGGGTAAAGAAGGACTTTCTTGAGAGGAGATACCCCGTTCTTGCAGGCGGGCTTGCCCTTGCCTCGATAGTCCTTTACCTGTCCTCGATTTTTGTTCCCTACATACTGGAGAATAATGAACTCCGTCTGCTCAAGGCTGAGATTGTCGAGACAGGAAAGAAGGCTGCTGGGCTGATAGAAATGAACCGTCAGAGGGAGGAACTCAGAAAGAAAGTAGCTGAGATGACAGAGCTCAGAAAGTGGCGCCTCCTTCCTGTAAAGATACTCAGGGAGGTGACAGAGAGACTCCCTGATGATTCGTGGATAACCAGTTTTCGTTACGACGGAGAGAGTCTGGAGATTTCCGGGTTCTCGCCCCGGGCGACTGAGGTGATTGAGCCTCTTGAGGCCTCACCGCTCTTCAGGAATGTCCGTTTCGGCTCTCCAGTGATTGCCA
>WFTX01000228.1 GCA_015485235.1 Nitrospirota bacterium
GGTGAAGCAGATTGCCTGCCTCGGAGCAGGGGTCCCCGAAAAGTCGAAGACTTTTTGGGGTATGGCTGCCTTGGATGGCCTGCGAGAATGAGGCGAAAAGTCTATACCCTCCTGCCTTGTAACTGACTGATGAGTCAATCGGCATTTTTGGGTCCCTGCACAATCTGTAACAGCAGCGGCTTTTGTCCGGTTCTTCAAGATAATTACAAACTTTCACCGGCTTATGATAAAATTAATGTCATGCCTCTAAGCTCTGCAGACTGCTCTGACCGAGGTCAAAGCATTTATTACGATATATGAAAGACAAAAAATTACAAGAAAAATCAAGCCTGTTATGGATTATGCTGGCCGTCATTTCCATGGCCTTTCTTGCTGCAGGCGGTTCCGCTTACTCAGCCGAGGAACTCAGGCTCCGTTACGATCTTAAGGAGACAACCATCAGGATAGTGCTTGAAGCCTCCAGCAACCGTTTCATAAAAAAGGCCGACATCTCATCGTCCTATACACTCATAAAGGTCGAATTCCCTGAAGACTTCTCCTTCACTGCACCTGCAAGGGTGGAAGGTTTTGAATTCAACAAAAAGGACAATGATATCTTCCTTAACGTAAAGGACCTTGAAGATATAAAGGTGATGAGGCTTGGTGACCCGCCCCGGCTGGTTATAGACGTTACACTGAGGAAGAAGGAACCTCCAGCTCCGGCTTCACCTGTACCTGCCCATAAACCTGCTCTTCCTGAAGTGATACAGCAGAAAAAACCCGGAAGGATTCTTATAGATCCTGGACATGGCGGTTCAGATCTTGGGTTATACTCCCCCACCTTTAATGAAAAGAACCTTACCCTCAGGATAGCAAAGGTGCTCAGGAGGAAGCTTTCACGCTCCGGCATCAAGGCCTATCTCACCAGGAGCAATGACAGGGAGGTCTCTCTGAGGAGACGCATCAGGATCCAGAGAAAGAAGAAACCTGATATCTTCATCTCCCTCCATGTAACGTCATCAAATCATGTGATTATCCATACGGGCTCCCCGGGTCCCCAGTCAGTTGAGACAGGATATCTTGCCAGGCATTCACAGGATCCCTATATCGATGAAAGCAGAAAGATCAGTTCTGCCATAGGCTCTTCACTCGGAAAGAACCTTAATATAGTTGTAACATACAGGGAGTACCCCCTCCCGCTCCTCACATACTGTGCCTGCAAGGCAATACTGATTGAACTGCCTACCCCTGATCTTTTCAGTTATACCAGAAAGTCTGTAAATGAGATAGTAAATGCCATATGGGAGGGAATAATCGATTATGAAAAAGAGTAGTTTCCTCTTGATAGTACTCTTCTTTCTTTTCCTCGTCTCAGCGGCGGGAGGGGTTTTCTACATTTATGTATCCTTTTATCAGACCCCTGAGCCGGAGAAGATAAGCGAACCCCTCAGTGACGCAATACTCAGGAACTATACCAATCTCAAGATCTTCTACCCCGTGGGGGAAGGAACCGAAATATTTGAGAAAAAGGTGAGTTCAGACCTCACAAGGCTTGAAATGGCCGACCTTCTCATAACCACCTACCTGAAGATATCAAGACAACTGGATACAGGCGTGATCCCGGAAGGTGCAAGTGTAAATAATATTTATATCTCGAGGGACAATATCGTCTATATAGATTTCAGCAAGGCCTTCAAGAAGAATTTCCGGGGTGATGTCATTGACGAGTACATGCTGCTGAAAACCATCCTTGACACCATCATGGGAAATGTGGAGGATATCAGCGATGTCGTTATTCTCATAGACGGCAGACAGCAGGAAACCCTTGGCGGCCATTTCTTTCTCAACCGCCCCCTTAAAACAATCCTGACCCAGTAAGGAGACAAGAACATTGGAAGAAGACTGTAAAGACAGACCTATCGGGATATTCGACTCAGGAATCGGGGGTCTGACTGTTGCGAGGGAGATAATGAACACGCTCCCCGGCGAGAGCATACTCTACCTTGGCGATACTGCCCGGGTCCCTTATGGCATAAGATCTCCGGAAACCGTCGTCCGTTACGCAACGGAAAGCGCCCTCTTCCTGCTTGAAAAAGGGATTAAAATCCTCGTTGTGGCCTGTAACACCGTCTCGGCTATTGGACTTGAGAAGCTCAAATCCCTCAGTCCTGTAAAGGTAATCGGCGTACTGCTTCCGGGTGTTCAGGCTGCCGTGAACTCAACCAGGTCCGGAAGGATCGGGATAATCGGGACAGAGGCTACCATAAGGAGCGGTGCCTATCAGGAGGCCATCCTTGATCTGCTCCCTATGGCTGATGTTTTCGGTCTCCCCTGTCCCCTGTTTGTCCCCATTGTGGAAGAAGGGCTTCTGGAAGGTCCGATTACTGATCTGATAGTGGAGCGCTATCTTCGGGAATTGAAGCAGAAGAATGTGGACACCCTCGTCC
>WFTX01000229.1 GCA_015485235.1 Nitrospirota bacterium
GTATGGTCCTGCATGGATTTGAGGGCCTCTACGCGGGCCTTCTTCTGTCTCTCGATGGTATCCCATATCAGCTTTGCCCCCTTTGTCTCGATCACCTCTGTCTCTGGGCCAAAGATCTCCCGGATCCTCTTAGAGAGCCCGTGATTTCCGGTCACATTCAGGATGAGATTCGGGTTGTACTGGCCTAAGTCATCTATCTCTCTGCAGATGGGTATCCCCCACTTGATTGCGAGGACACTTCCCGGGGCGTCCGGTTTTTCCTCATAGAGGCAGACCACAGTTGTCTTGGGTTCGGTCCTGAAGAGCGAGAGTAACGCCCCCCCGGCGATATTTCCTCCGACTATTGCAATCCTGAGCATCCTATCCCTCCATCTCGTAAGACATGTCAGACCTGTCTCCTATCTCAGACCTTATCATCTCCAGAAAGGCTGACAGGAGTTCCGGGTCCCACTGCCCCAGGCGTTTTTCCTCTCTCATCAGGGTGATAACCTCTGTCTCGGAACGCCCCTCCCTGTACGGTCTTTCCGAGAGCATGGCATCATAGGAATCGGCTATGGAGAGTATCCTTGCTGAAAGGGGGATCTCCTTGCCCCTGAGGCCGTCAGGGAAACCTTTCCCGTCCCATCTCTCATGATGGTGCCTTATGGCGGGGAGTATATGTCTGAGGGAGTTGAGGGGCTTGCAGATTTCTTCCCCGATGAGGGGGTGTTGCTTGATAGTCTCTATCTCATCATCCGAGAGGGGGGCAGGCTTGAGAAGTAGTGACTCACTCAGGCCTATCTTCCCGATGTCATGGAGGATGCCTGCCTTTCTCAGGGTTTCACAGGCCTCTTCATCCAGCCCGATATACAGGCCGAACCTCTCGGAGAGTTCTCCAACCCTTGTGGAATGACCCCTGGTGTAGGGATCCCTTGCCTCAAGTGCCACTGCAAGAGTCAGGATAATATTTTCCGAATGATCGAGTTCATCGTACAGCGCCTTCACCTTCAGAAGGCTTCTTGATTTTGCTATCAGTTCCTTCTGGTCAAAGGGCTTGCTTATGAAGTCGTCTGCACCTGACTCTATGCCCTGGAGCCGGCTTGACTGATCACTCAGGGCTGTAAGGAGGATGACAGGGAAGAAGCTTTTTCCTGCCATATCTTTCAGTATCTGGCAGAGCTGAAACCCGTTGATTTCAGGCATCATCACATCCACTACGGCCAGGTCTGGATGATGCGCCTCAAAGGCAGTGATCGCATCCCGGGGGTGGAGTGCTGTTATTACATCGTAACCTTCAGAGAGAAAAATGGCCTCAACGAGCTCAAGATTGGACGGTACGTCATCCACAATCAGCACCTTCTGAGGCCGGCCTCCCCGATGCATACCATCAGCAGACATGAAATAATTAAAGCATATTTTATTTAAAAAGTCAAGTTTTTCCTTCAAATATTGAGGGTTAAAGCTACGATGTTAGATTGTACTTTAAGTTAGGGGTGTTGTTTTCTCATCTGGTCTCCCTTTCTCACTCCAAGGGCATTCAGAAAACCCTCAATGTCCCGGACCGCCCAGGCAGCGGAGTCAGTTTTTCCCTGAGGAGTGGAAAAGTCAACCTTAAGAAGGGGAGTGAACCTGGTTTTACCCAGAAAACTCTTCGGGGTCTCTACACTGATGATAGAAGAACGGGGAATGATGATCTCCCTTTCAGGAACGAGCATCAGGAAGACAAGTTCATTATCTGTCAGGATCAGGGTTCCATTTCCCCTTACCTGTCCTCTTCCAAGAGAGGCCATCCCGAAAAGATTTGCCCCGTCATCCCTGAACAGTATTGTATCATTTGGATAACGTCTGTATATCGCAGTCTCAATTTCCTTCTTTCTCTTTCTGAGAACCACTAGAAAGAGAATTAGCCCTCCAACCACAGCAAGGAGGAGAATGATCCCACCTCCAAGCAGTAAAGGCTTACCAGCCCAGCTTATTCCGGCTCCAGATGCACCCATGGGTAATTATATCAATTTCTGCATTTCCGGATTGTGTCAAGGAAGACTCAAAGAGGTTATAATAGCTGTAACGGATGATACCCTTTAAGGATGATAACCCCACCAAGAGGTTTCCCTATCTGACCATAGGGCTTATCGGGCTGAATGTGATTGTCTATATCTTCGAGGTCTTTCACCCCGCCGGGCTCCAGTATGTGGTCTACAAATATGGAGCAGTCCCCCGTTATCTCGTCGGAGGAGGCGGTGACGGAGGTCTGTTGCCGCCTGTGACAGTCTTTACATCCATGTTCATGCATGGGGGGCTTCTTCACCTCGGAGGTAACATGCTTTACCTCTGGATTTTTGGAGACAACCTGGAAGACAGGCTTGGCCGTATCAGATTTCTTGTCTTCTACCTCCTGAGCGGAGTTGTTGCCGCCTATTCCCATGCCTTCTCCGCACCAGGCTCTACAATACCCATGATAGGTGCAAGCGGTGCAGTGGCAGGGGTTCTTGGGGCCTATCTGTTGCTTTATCCCCGCGCAAAAGTGCATACTTTAATATTCTTCGGTTTTTTTGTGGATATCATCAGGGTGCCGGCCCTGATTGTGATAGGGTTCTGGGGAATAATCCAGCTGGTAAACGGGCTGATAAGCAAGGGGTTGATGGCCCAGGGCGGGGTTGCCTGGTTTGCCCATATAGGGGGCTTCCTCTTCGGGCTCCTGACCATCCGGTACTGGGTGCCGGGCCGGAAGAGGGGAAGGCGATGGACGTCCTGAAAACAATTCGAAACGACTCCGTTATGAGGAGGGAGCAGGGAAGGAGGTTTCCGTGACTGTTGCCTGTCCAAAGTGCAGAACAAAACTTAAGATACCTGACGAGAAAGTCTCACCTGACGGTACGAGGTTCAGGTGTCCCCGGTGCAGTACGATACTGCTTGTAAAGAAACGCATAAAAAAGGCAGAAAAGATCAGGAAGGGGCTTGTCCTCTTTGCACACTCTGATGAGGAACTCAGGAGCAGGGGGGAAACCCTTCTCAAGGAGAACGGCTTTGAGGTGATCACCGCATCTGACGGGATTGATGCGATGGTGAAGGCCATGCGTGAACTGCCGGAAGTGCTCCTGGTGGATGTGGCTCTTCCGAAGATATACGGCTTCGAGGTCTGTAAGAGAATAAAGGAACGGAAGGAGACCTCGGAGATCAAAGTGGTCCTGATAGCCTCTATATATGACAGGAGCCGTTACAGGAGACCGCCCCAGAGCCTCTACGGGGCAGATGACTACATTGAGGAGCCTGAATTTGAAGAGGATCTGATACCGAAGATACTGGCCTTGAGGGAGGGGCGAAAGGAGAAGGCAGAGGAAAGGTCAGAGGAACTCCCGCCTGTTGAGCACCGTACTGAGCCAGTCCCGGAGGAAAAGGAGGAGATCTCTGAGGAGGCCCCTGGACCAACCCCGGATCAGGAGATTGAACGGGCCAGGAGACTTGCAAGAACGGTTATTTCTGACATATACCTGTATAACCCCCAGAAGGTTACCGAAACCATAAAAGACGGTTCATTCAGGGAGGCTTTTCAGTCCCAGCTTTCAGAGGGGCTCAAGCTCTATAACCTCCGGATTTCTCCTGAAGTAAGGGCCAGGGGAGACTTTTTCAATGAAGAGATTGAGAAGTTTCTCCAGGCAAAGAGGGAAGAACTCGGCCTCTGACCGCCGGAGGTCTGTTAAGGCGTAAAAATCCGAAAAACAGCAATATTCATCCCTAAACAGCATTATATCGTGTTTCCCTCCATTAATCTCCAGTAATCGAACTTGCCAGGAGTACCCCAAACCAATTATATTAGCACTCGTCAATAGTGAGTGCTAACAAAATCAATCTAAAGAGAAAGGAGAGGATGCTATGAAGTTCAAACCACTCAAAGACAGGGTCTTTATCTCTTACACTGAGGACGTGGAGAAGACCCCCGGGGGTATCTATGTCCCTGATACTGCAAAGGAGAAGCCCCAGCGGGGAAAGGTCGAGGCCATCGGGACGGAAGTGAAGGAAGTGAAGATAGGCGATGAGGTGATGTTC
Organism: Nitrospirota bacterium; assembly: GCA_015485235.1. Lineage (GTDB taxonomy): Bacteria > Nitrospirota > Thermodesulfovibrionia > Thermodesulfovibrionales > JdFR-85 > WFTX01. The sequence goes on from WFTX01000229.1 coordinate 4,027, forward strand.
GACAGGTATTCAGGCTCAAAGGTGAAGATGAACGGGACTGAGTATCTTATAGTAAAGGAAGAGGATATCCTGGGAGTTGTAGAAGAATAAAAAAAATATAAAAATACCAAGGAGGTTGATACTATGGCAGCGAAGCAGTTACTTTTTGATGAAGAAGCAAGAAATAATATACTGAAAGGGATTACCTTACTCACAGACGCAGTGAAGGCAACCCTCGGGCCGAAGGGCCGGAATGTGGTGATTGACAGGAAGTTTGGCGCTCCCAATATTACCAAGGACGGCGTTACCGTTGCCAAGGAGATAGAGCTGAAGGACCCCTTCGAAAACATGGGTGCCCAGCTTGTGAGGGAGGTTGCTTCCAAGACCTCTGATGCAGCCGGTGACGGGACTACAACTGCTACAGTGCTTGCCTATGCGATATATCGTGAAGGCATGAAGAACGTGGCAGCCGGTGCAAACCCCATGGATATCAAGAGGGGTATCGAGAAGGCCGTCGAGGTGGCGGTCGAGGAACTCAAGAAGATGAGCAAGTCCGTCCAGGACAAGAAGGAGATCGCACAGGTCGGGACCATTTCGGCAAACAACGATGAATCCATCGGTGATCTGATCGCCGATGCCATGGACAAGGTCGGCAAGGACGGTGTTATCACCGTGGAAGAGGCAAAGAGCATGGCAACCACTCTCGATGTGGTTGAGGGTATGCAGTTCGATCGTGGATACATCTCCCCCTATTTCATAACCGACCCTGAGAGGATGGAGTGCAACCTCGATGATGCCTATATTCTGATCCACGACAAGAAGATCTCCAGCATGCGTGACCTCGTCCCCCTTCTTGAGCAGATTGCCAAGATGGGCAGACCCCTCCTTATCATAGCCGAGGATGTTGAGGGTGAGGCCCTTGCAACCCTGGTGGTGAACAAGCTGAGGGGAACCCTCCAGGTTGCTGCAGTGAAGGCCCCTGGCTTCGGTGAGAGAAGGAAGGCGATGCTCGAGGATATCGCCATTCTCACAGGCGGTACGGTGATCTCCGAGGATGTGGGCATGAAGCTTGAGAACGTGAGGATCGAGGACCTTGGCCGTGCAAAGAAGGTCAATATCGACAAGGAGAATACAACCATTGTTGAAGGTGCCGGTGAGGCGGCCAAGATCCAGGGCAGGATCAAGCAGATAAAGGCCCAGATCGAGGAGACTACCTCTGATTACGACAGGGAGAAACTCCAGGAGAGGCTTGCCAAGCTGGCCGGCGGTGTGGCAGTGATCAATGTGGGTGCTGCCACCGAGACAGAGATGAAGGAGAAGAAGGCCAGGGTGGAGGATGCCCTCCATGCCACAAGGGCCGCTGTTGAAGAGGGTATCGTCCCCGGTGGAGGAGTGGCCCTCCTGAGATGTCTGCCTGCAATAGAGAAGATGAACCTTGAAGGGGATCAGCAGATCGGCGTGGAGATCATCAAGAAGGCCCTTGAAGAGCCGATCAAGCAGATCGTGAATAATGCCGGCCTCGAGGGCGCCATTGTGGTTGAGAAGGTGAAGGAGTCCAAGGACGTGAACTTCGGGTTTGATGCCCAGAAGGAGGACTATACTGACATGATGAAGGCCGGGATCATCGACCCGACCAAGGTCACAAGGACCGCCCTTCAGAATGCCTCCTCTGTGGCTTCGCTCCTGATCACCACCGAGGTGATGATCACGGAGCTTCCTGAGAAGGAAGAGAAGATGCCCGCCGCACCTGACATGGGTGGGATGTATTAAGGGGGTATCTGCCTTAAGAATACGGAAAAGGGCGGGGAAGACCCCGCCCTTTTTTTATTATTCCCTTCTTTTTGGTTATAGTATCCTGTCATGGACAAACTAAGGCCCTTTCTGGTTTCCCTGCTCATACTGGGAGGAGTTTTTCTCCTTTACCCCCTGAGCATATTCGTTCCCATAAGACATTCCGGGGCGGTAAACCTTGTGGTGAACAAGGGAGAGAGCTTTGGAGAGACTACAGGCAAGCTGGGTGATCTGGGGCTGATAAGAAGCAGGCTTGTGATAAGGATCCTCGGAAGGCTTGCCGGTATAGAGGAAGAGATAAAGTCTGGTGAATACAGGTTCAGGGGGGATGTGAGCCCTTTCCGGGTCTTGAGGGACCTTGTAGAAGGAAGGGTGGTCCTTTATGAGGTGACAATCCCGGAGGGGTACAACCTCTGGGGGATTGCCCGGAGGCTGGAGTCTGCAGGTATAATAAAGGAGGAAGAGTTCCTTGAAGCCGCCTTTGACAGGGCACTGCTGGATGAACTCGGTATAGATGCCCCTTCTGCTGAGGGGTACCTCTTTCCCGATACATACCGGTTCCCTAAGCATGCCTCTGCAAGAGACCTGATCAGGGAGATGGTTAAAAATCTCAGAATGCACTATGATGATAAAATGAGGAGGAGGGCGGAAGAGTTGGGAATGAGTGAGAGGGATGTCCTCACTCTGGCCTCTATCATTGAGAAGGAGACTGGCAACAGGGAGGAAAGGCCCCTTATATCTGCCGTCTTTCATAACAGGCTCAGTAGGGGAATGCCCCTTCAGGCAGACCCCACAAGTGTCTACGGGGTGAAGGACCAGGCCGAGGGTATTACCAGGGACGATCTCCAGCGGGAATCACCTTACAATACTTACAGGATCAGGGGGCTTCCTCCCGGGCCGATAGCATCACCCGGGCTTGATTCTATAAGAGCCGCCCTCTATCCGGCAGATGTGGAGTATCTCTACTTCGTATCCAAACATAACGGGAGGCACCACTTCTCCAAAACCAGGGAGGAGCACCTGAGGGCCGTAAGGCTTTACAGAAGGCAGGGGAGGTAAGAAGATAGCATGTAGCGTATAGCGGGCAGCGTGCAGGGAAAAGGCCAGGACCAGGGCTAAGGTTGAGGCTGAGGTTAAGGTCAAGGCTGAGGGAAGATTCTTCGGCCTCACGGCCTCAGAATGACGGTGCAGGGCAGTCTGTCTTCCCCTGCCGTCACCCTTAGCTGCAGCGAAGGGTCTCAGGAGCGTGGAGCAGGTAGGTAAGTAGATCCGGCTGTTTCTATGTTAGTCTGTGTTCTATTATAAAGGCTATGATCTGATCCCGGTAGTGTCCGGAAAAGATTTATGGTTATTAACAGGCAATATATGAAGGGCTTTCACTTTATAAATGGAAATTTTGACCCGACAATGGCTCGCTCCGTTCATTTTTTTGAACTCGCTGATGCTCAAACAGCAAAAAAATGCCCTCCGGAGCACTCTGCTCGCCAAGTCGGGTGCCCCGAAATTTCCATGAAATTCGTTCAAGCCCTTCACATATGGTTTTGTTTTTTACCGGACACTACTCTGATCCTTCTAAGATGCCCTGGCAAGGAGATTACATGATGAAGGAGAGACGGAAGACGAGAAGGATCTGGCTTGGGGGTCTCCCCATAGGCGGGGGTGCACCCGTTACAGTCCAGTCCATGACCAAGACCGATACGAGGGACGTAGATAAGACGGTCCGCCAGATAAGGAGGCTTCAGAGGGAGGGCTGCGAGGTGATAAGGGTGGCTGTTCCTGACGAGGAGGCAGTCCTGGCCACGGGCCAGATAAAAAAGAGAATAAACATACCTCTTGTGGCGGATATCCACTTTGACTGGCGGCTGGCCCTCAGGGTCATGGATGAGGGTGTGGACGGTCTCAGGCTCAACCCCGGCAATATCGGGGCACGGTGGAAGATCAGGGAGGTGGTGGATGCCGCCTCTGCGAGAGGAGTGCCTATCAGGATAGGGGTGAATGCCGGGTCCCTTGAAAAGGATCTCCTGAAGAAGTACGGTCATCCCACTCCGGAAGCCCTTGTGGAAAGCGGGGCCAGGCATATAGAGATACTTGAATCACTGGGGTACGAAAACATAAAGGTCTCTCTGAAGGGTTCCGATGTGCTGACCACGGTTGAGGCTTACAGGCTCTTTTCGGAGAGGTTTGACTATCCCCTTCATATAGGGATCACAGAGGCGGGCCCTCCTCCCTCAGGAACGGTCAAGAGTGCCGTCGGTCTGGGGATACTCCTTTCAGAGGGGATCGGTGATACGATCAGGGTCTCCCTCACCGCTTTACCGGAGGAAGAGGTCCGGGTTGCCTATGAG
>WFTX01000230.1 GCA_015485235.1 Nitrospirota bacterium
ACAGTGCAAGAACTGCCGCATGGTGCCCGAAGTTCCTAGAAAAGCTTATCCCCTTTACCCGGGGGTCCTTTTCGTGGAGTCCCTTGATCAACTGCCAGGAGTTGTCTGAACTCCCATCATCCACCATTACTATTTCATAACTGTCTTTTGAAAATCCCTCATCTTCACAGAGCTTGTCCATCACGGCGGTAAGTCGCCGATAGAGTTCGGGAATGTTTTCTTCTTCGTTGTATATGGGTATTACTATGGAGAATTCAAGTTGTGCCGTTTGCATTCTCTTTATCACTCTCTTGGGTGAGGTAAGGGTATTATCCGCTTTGCAACTTCTATGGTGAACTCTGCATCCCGAATCGCCTGAAACCTCTGATTAATTCCTTGCAATCCGTCATCGCGAGGAGTGCAACGACGACGCGATCTCACAACATATTGATCTTCAATAAAACGAGATTGCTTCGGCCCGAAAGGCCTGGCCTCACAATGACCCGCAAGTCTATTAATCAGAGTTTCCGTCTTTATGAAATAATGCGCAAGGTAGATATTTATCATAATTCGATTATGTCTCCATACTTGTAGTCAGGTTTCAGAATCCAGTACCAGGCGTTTCCTTTCTGCACCCTCACGGAACCCAGTTTCTCAAGCTTCTTCCTGAGCCTTGAAAGATAATCTTCAAGAAATCCCTTCCTGTCAAAGAGGATTATCACATCCCTTGTCATATCAAGGAAGAGGGGGCTGCCCATCTCCACTTCCTTTCTTGACTTGAACACAGGGGAAATACTTATATGGAGCCCTTTTCCCCTCAGATTTGTTAGATGACGTTCGAGCCTCTCTTCAACATTTTTCTGAAACTCAAAGGCCCTTTTCAGCCTTCCACGCGGCAGGTCGTCGGCTATTATCAGGATGTTAATGTCAGAGTCCGGCGTTGCCACACCCCTTGCTACAGAGCCGAATACGGCAATAGAGACAAGACGGTTACCGTAGAAGTCTTTGATTTTGCTGCCCAGTTTTTTTATGAGTGACTCCAAAGCTTCACTGTGTGTCATCATATAATTATAACATAATGTATTGTTTCCCCAAAAAATTATATTATAATACCATCCTATGAAAAAGATTGAATTTTTCCGTCACAGTATTGATGAGCGGGACATCGAACGTCTGGGCAATGTCCTTCGATCCATCTTCCTTACCACCGGTGCTGAGGTGGAGGAATTTGAGAAGCTCTTTGCCCGGTATCTCGGGACATCCCATGCAGTGGGTGTCACAAGCTGTACGGCGGCACTTCACCTGAGCCTTATCGCCCTGGGAGTTGGTCCCGGCGATGAGGTGATTACCACACCGATGAGCTTCTGCGCCACTTCCAACGCCATAATTCATGCCGGTGCCGAGCCGGTCTTTGTTGATGTGGAGGAAGAGACAGGAAACATCAATGCTGAATTGATAGAACAGGCGATAACAAGGAAAACCAAAGCCATTATCCCTGTACACCTCTATGGCCAGATGTGCGACATGAAAAGAATCCACGAAATTGCGAGGCAGTACAACCTCAGGATAATAGAGGATGCTGCCCATGCTATCGAGTCAGAGAGGGATGGTATCAGGGTAGGACAACTTGCTGATACCGCCTGTTTCAGCTTCTATGCAACCAAGAATATCACCTCTGGCGAGGGTGGTGCGATCACTACCTCAGAGGGTAGCCTTGCTGAACAACTGAGGATGCTGAGGCTACACGGCATAGACAGGGGGGCGGCAGACCGTTATACAAGGAAGTACCAGCACTGGGACATGCCCCTGCTTGGCTGGAAGTACAATATGGATAACATACAGGCTGCCCTGCTGATAGGCCAGATTGAAAGGATTGAGGAACTGTGGAATAAGAGAGATCATCTCTGGCAACTTTATGAACAGGAACTTGGTGGGATAAAGGGTATCAGAATACTGACAACCCTTCCTGGCGTAAAACATGCAAGACATCTTTTTACTGTTCTGGTGCCTGCAGGAAGGCGTGATCGGATTCTCTGGAGATTACAGGAGCGGAATATAGGGGTTGCGGTGAATTACAGGCCGATACATCTTCTGAAATACTACAGGGAGTCCTTCGGGTACAGGGAGGGCGTCTTTCCCGTTGCTGAAGAAATAGGGCGCCGCACCATTTCTCTTCCTCTTTACCCTTCACTAAGGGAGGAAGAGGTTTTGTACATAGTAAGAGTATTGAAAGAGGAACTGGGAGCCACCACAGGCTGAAGCAGGATGGTATTCTTGTTTACTAATAACCAATACACCAATAACCAATATACTTTCTTTCGTGAGGTGGACGATGAAGACAATTCTTGTTACAGGCGGTGCAGGATTTATCGGGAGTAATTTCGTTGAGCACATCTTCAGAAAGTATTCTGATTATAAAATCCTTGTCCTTGATTCTCTCACATATGCGGGAGAGATAGAGAATATCCCGGAAGAGGTTAGGAATTCCGGGAGGTTTGAGTTCTGGTACGGTGATGTAAACAACCTCGACCTTGTCTCCGACCTCGTGGGGAGGTCCGATGTGGTGGTCCATTTTGCGGCTGAGACCCATGTGGCAAGGTCTCTTTACTCCCACCGTGTCTTCTTTGTGACTGATGTCCTCGGGACTCAGTCTGTTGCAAATGCTGTCCTTAAGCATTCAGACAGGATAGAGCGGTTTGTCCATATCTCGACTTCTGAAGTGTATGGTACCGCCGTTTACGAACCGATGGATGAGGACCATCCCCTGAATCCCACAAGTCCCTATGCAGCAGCCAAGACCGGTGCTGACCGGCTGGTCTATTCATACATGCTTGCCCATGACATACCCGGGGTGATCGTTCGTCCCTTTAATAATTACGGTCCGAGGCAGCACCTTGAGAAGGTAATCCCCCGGTTCATAACAAGCTGTATCCTCGGGGAGCCGTTGTCTGTTCATGGCGATGGTTCAGCTTCCAGAGACTGGGTCCATGTCAGTGATACGGCCAGGGCCATAGACATGATCATTCACGCCCCCCTCAACGCTGTCAAGGGGGAGGTGTTCAATATAGGCACAGGCAGGCCGGTGAGCATAATGGAGATAGCAGGCCTCGTATCAGAGATGTTCGGTATTGAAAAGAATCTGGAGTTCATTCCTGACCGCTACGGTCAGGTGCTCAAGCATGTTTCATCGACTGAAAAGGCTCAGGAAGTTCTTGGGTTCCGGACAGAGGTTCTGTTTGAGGACGGCCTTCAGGAAACTATCCGGTGGTACAGAGCAAACAGGACGCTCTGGGAGAAACAGATACCCATGAGAAAGGTGCCGGTAAAGATGAAGGACGGTACCATCGCCTGGTATTAGAAGAAAGCGTATAGCGTATAGCGGGTAGGGATGGAAGCAGGTTGAGGTCAAGGTCGAGGTTAAGGTTGAGGAGACTCTGGGCAGATCGGTTAGTTCCAGTGTCAGTCAGTGTTCCATAGGTTTTGGTATTTGAAATTGTTTAGGATTTAGGATTTAGGATTTGTCTTTTACAGTTGCTGGTTTGTTTTGTTATTAAGGTTTCTGATGTTTGCTCTCTTGTTCAGGGTCTTTGCCCCGCCGTTTCTGATGAATGCGGATATAACCCTGAAGTCAGGGGTCCCGTCGGCTGAGGTGAACATCTTTACAGTAGCATCACTGAGATCATTGGGCGAGATGGATGATATCTCCGGCGCGATGGCTACCCTGTCTTCTCCCAACTCTTTCAGAAGCGTTGTATAAACCTTCTCCTGACACCTTCCAACATAGCCTCCACCGACAATCACCTGTCCGACACCGATTTTTTCAAAAAACTCTTTAAGTTTCTGCCTGTCAACAGAAGACAGTTTGCCCGAATTCGTCTTGATGGACTTCAGGTAAACAATTGACTCTCCCTCTGAGATGCTCCTGTTCAGATAGTCGATATACTCCCGGGGATGTTTTTTCCCGGGAAGGACCAGCACGATGAGTTTTCTCTCCTTGCTCAGCCTCTGGATGAAACTTTTCTCCTCTCTCAACTGGGTCAGCATATACTTATGGACAAGGGGACTTTCATCCTTCAGCCGCTGCATTTTCCGGTGAAAGAACTGATAGTAACCAGGATGCACTATGACATATGCTGTGCCATCATCAAGATATTGACTGTAGTGAAAATACTCACCTTGTGTGATATCACGCAGGTATTTTGCCTTTAAAACCCCTGGTTCACTTGTTCCCGTTTTCTCGTTGTAACTGCCGGTGGTGGCACACCCGTTAAGGACCAAGAGCAAGCCAAACATGACCAGGAGAAACAGGTTATGTTTCTGCCGGTATCGCATATCGATACTTAATAAAGCAATTTTAATGCCAGTCTTTAGTCTGGCAGGCTTGAATATTGCAGACACCATTTACCTGAAATATTATAATATAATTGAAAAAACCTGAACGGGGGTATGCTATGAGAAAGGCAGGCATGGCATTTTTGTTGTTTTTTCTTCTGGTGTTGCTTGGCGGGACTCTCAGTGCAGGGGAGGTGGACTGTCTCCAGTGCCATCCCGACTTGAAGGAACACAAAGTCATTCACCCGGCTCTTGATATGGGTTGTACTGCCTGCCACGTCGGGCTGGATGTCAGCAATATCCCACATAAAGTTACAAATGGTGTATCCAAAGGACTGATGGCGGAGCCCCCTGATCTATGCTATAACTGTCATGACCAGGGGATGTTCACTCACAAGACTGTCCATCCAGCCCTTCAGATGGGTTGTACTGCCTGCCACAACCCACACGGCTCGGAAAATGAGAGAATGCTCCTTGCCGAGGTCCCGGCGCTCTGCTTTAACTGTCATGATGAGGGTATGTTCAAGAAGAAGTCAAGGCATCCGGCCCTTGATATGGGCTGTACAACCTGCCACAATCCCCATTCTTCGGACAATGAAAAGATGCTTCTGAGTTCACCTCCTGACTTATGTTACAACTGTCATGATCAGGGGATCTTTACAAAGAAACATGTCCACCCGGCCCTTGATATGGGTTGTACAATGTGTCATAACCCACACAGTTCCGACGCTGAAGGCAAGATGCTTGTAGCAGACCCCCCTGAACTCTGTTTCAATTGCCATGACCAGTCGCAGTTTTCAGGAAAGAAGACAATTCACCCGCCTGTACTTGCCGGGATGTGTACTTCCTGTCACAGCCCTCATTCAGAGAACCAGGAGAAACTTTTATTAAAGGACCCTCCTGAACTCTGCTTCAACTGTCACGACGAGAAGAAGATCCTGGGGAGGGTTAACCATCCACCGGTTGAGGCGGGTATGTGTACATCCTGTCACAACCCGCACCAGTCAGACAATGAAAAACTCCTTGTTGCCTCTCCTCCGGACCTCTGTTTCAACTGCCATGACAAGGAAAAGTTTACAACGGGCAAGGACATACATCCACCCGTTGCTGCGGGGATGTGTACCACATGTCATGATCCCCATAATTCACAGGTAACTAAGATGCTCAAGAAGGACCTTCCGGCCCTCTGTTTTGACTGTCACGTCTCGGATGAACTTCAGGGCAGGAGAAAACACGGGCCTTTCAAGATTGGTATGTGTATGCAGTGCCATTATCCGCATCAGGGTGAACTCCCTAAACTCTTGCGTCAAGAGGTCCCAGGACTCTGTTTCAAATGTCATCGTGAAGGTGATTTTGTGAAGAAGAAGGTGCATCCACCTGTGGCAGCTGGGCTCTGTCTGGAGTGTCACGGGACTCATACGACCAGATATGGCCACTTGAAGAAGCTGAAGTTGAACGATCTGTGTCTGAAATGTCACAAGAAGATTACCGAAATACCTCATCCTGTGCCGAGTATAAGTGGCGGTAAAGGACATCCACTGAAAGGCAGGAAAGACCCGAGGCGCAAAGGACGCAGCTTCAGATGTATAAGCTGTCATGTCCCACACAGCAGTGACTGGGGGAAACTCTTCAGATATAAGGCTGATACTCCCATGGGGATATGCAAATACTGTCATGCCGAGCAGCATGGAGCGGAAGGGAAATAAAGACAGGCTGAGGGTACGACAGGTATAGGTTAAGGTTGAGGAGATCAGTGGAAACCGGTCTTTTTCTGCGTTCATCTGCGTCCCGTTGTAGTTTTGAATTTTGGTGATTTGAATTTGTTTAGGATTTAGATATTAGAATTTAGAATTTGTGAGGTGGGGGGCTGAATGAGAAAAAGCACTCAACTTTTCATGGTCCTGCTCGTTTTTTTTCTTCTTGCCGGTTGTATCCCGCAGGAGGAAAAGAGACCGCGTCGATATACACTTTACTGGCCTGACCCTCCTGCAGCGCCTTCTCTTGTTTACAAGGGCATTTACAGGGGTGAAGCAGGCATCGCCTCAACGGCGATAGGTGTGATTGCCGGGAGGATTGAGATAAGGAAACCATACGGGATTGCCGCTTCAGTGAAGGGTGATCTTTTCGTGACAGACCAGTTTCACAAGGCGGTCTTCAAGTTCGACAGGGCAAAGAAGAAGACCTCCACCTTCGGTCAAGGTATTCTCAGGTCTCCAATGGGAATAGCGGTCAGAGGGGAGAGGGTCTATGTTGCTGATGCATCTCTGAAGGAGGTGCTCATCTTCCGGGACGGACGACTCAGCCGGAGGTTCGGTACAGGGATATTGAGGCGGCCTTCCGGCCTTGCTATTGACATGAGTGGAAGGGTGTATGTTGCCTCAACATTCGGTCATAGTATCGAGGTCTTCTCGGCAGAGGGAGAACATCTTTTTGGTTTTGGGGAAAAAGGTGTTGAGGAGGGAATGTTCTTTCTCCCTACAGATATAGATATAAGTGGAAGGAAGGTGTATGTAGTAGAT
>WFTX01000231.1 GCA_015485235.1 Nitrospirota bacterium
GACATGTGGGTAGCGGAAAGAGAGAATCTGAGCCCTTCCTACAGGGATGGCGGGCTGCCTGAGAGGACGATTGTCATGGCGGTCCACCTGAGACTCCGACGGGAAGACCCAGGAGAGATAGAGAAGCGGATGATGCAATACAGAGAAGAAAAGAGAAAGGCCCAGCCCCTTGATCAGCCGACGGCGGGATGTGTATTCAGGAACCCCGAAGGAATATCGGCTGGCAGACTTATAGATGAGGCCGGCTGCAAGGGGATGAGGGCAGGCGATATAGTGGTCAGCCCCAAACATGCCAACTTCTTCGTAAATACCGGCGACGGGACGGCAGCGGATTTCCTTTCCCTGATGAGACAGGTGAGGGAGGCGGTCCTGAAAAAAAGCGGTATTCTGCTTGAGCCTGAAATCAGGTTCCTGGGAATGGGCGAGGAGGTTCTCGATGGCTGAGAGAGAGATGCTCAGGGGAAAGAGGATAGCCGTTCTGGCAGGAGGGGTTTCGGCCGAGCGGGAGGTCTCCCTCAACAGTGGGAAGGCCGTTCATGATGCCCTGCTCCGTGCCGGGTACGATGCCCGCTTCATAGATGTCAAACAGGATGTGTATGAAAGACTCCGGGAGTATTCGCCGGAGATCGCCTTCATCGTCCTTCACGGAGGCTGGGGAGAAAACGGTGGCATCCAGGGGATGCTTGAGATAATGGGTATTCCCTATACAGGCTCTGGAGTCCTTGCCTCGGCAATGGCGATGGACAAGGTGGTGACCAAGAAGATCTTCCAGATGAGCGGGTTGACCGTCCCCAGGTACATGGTGGGAGGCCCTGAAGAGACCGGTCTGATCGAGAGAATTGTATCATTTGGTCCGCCGCCGTGGGTGGTCAAGCCGGCAGCTGAGGGCTCCAGCGTGGGAGTAAGCATTGTTGACGAAGCCGACGGTCTGGACGCCGCCCTCCGGCAGGCCTTCAGGTTCGGTTCAAATGTGGTAATAGAAGAGTATATCAGGGGGAAGGAGGTCCAGATAGGCATACTGGGAAGAGAGGTTCTGGGTGGTGTGGAGGTCAGACCGAAGAAGAGGTTTTATGACTATGAGGCCAAGTATACGAAGGGGATGACCGATTACATACTCCCTCCTGAGATAGACGATTCCCTGTACAGGGAGGCGCGGGAGACTGCGCTAAAGGCGCATCTTGCACTGGGCTGCTCAGGTGCAACCAGGGTGGACCTTATTATTGATGAAGAAGGAAGGATATATGCCCTGGAGGTGAATACCATACCGGGGATGACTGAGACCTCCCTCCTTCCGAAGATTGCGGTCCTAGCTGGATACGGGTTTGCGGAACTCCTTGAGACGATACTGATTGATGCACTGGAGAGGCATGAAGGCTAAGAAAAGGAAAAACAGGAAGAAAAAATCAGGAAGCAACAGTCTTCTCCTCATGAGGAGGCTTGCTGCCGGCCTTTACAGGTCAAGGATGGTCAGGACAGGTATTGCAATCCTGGTTGTATTGTTGCTCCTCAGGGGGGCATATGCCCTCATTGACAGGGCCTTTACAGTCATGGAGGTAGAGGTGATCGGGAACAGGTATGTCTCGGACAGCGAAGTGGTAAGGCTTATGAAGGTCAGGAAGGGGACGGGACTCCTCAGCCTTGATGGCGAGAAGGCCCTGGAGCGGCTTTCCCTCTCGCCATGGCTGAAAGAGGTAAGGCTGAGGAAGGAGCTTCCCCACAGGCTCGTTGTGTGGGTAAAGGAGGATGAGCCCGTAGCCATATTGAAGAGGAAGGGAAGACTGTTTCTGATAAACAGTGAAGGAACCCCCCTTGAGAGCCTGAAGGAGACGGTCTCCTTTCTTCCTGTGATCTCCCTCCGCTCGAACGTGAAAGGGACGCTGAAGGAAGCGATAAGGCTTGCAAGGGTGATACGGGAGAGGCATTTCTTTGAAAACAGGGATGTACGGATCATTGCTGCGAGTCCTGAGGAGATAACCCTGATGGTGGACAAACTTCCTATCAAGATAGGCAAGGGAAGGTATGAACAGAAACTCTCAAGGCTTGTTGCCCTTGAAGAGAGGGTTCTCCGGAGGGAGATACCTGTTCAGTATATAGACCTCCGGTTTGCAAAACGGGTGATCGTAATGCCAGAGAAAGGGAAGTGAGTGAGAGAGGGTCAGGTAATAGTAGGTCTTGATGTCGGCACGACAAAGGTCTGTGCCCTTGTCGGTGAGTGCAGAGACAACGGGGTGAACCTGATAGCCATAGGCTCTGCCCCTTCCCATGGCCTCCGGAAGGGAATAGTGGTGAACATAGAGGCCACGGTGGAGTCCATCAGGACCGCCCTTGAAGAGGCGGAAAGGCTTTCGGGTATCAGTATAAACAACGTGTATGTAGGGATAGCAGGCGGGCATATCAAGAGTTTCTCAAGTTACGGGGCCGTGGGGATAAAATCGGGAGAGGTCACTGATGAGGATATAGAGAAGGCCCTTGAGGCAGCCAAGGCCGTCTATGTGCCCCTTGACAGGGAGGTCCTCCATGTCCTGCCCCTGGAGTATCTTGTTGATGGCGAGGAGGGGATAATGAATCCCGTGGGGATGGCAGGGGTCAGGCTTGAGGCAAGGGTCCAGATAGTCACCGGGTCGGTCTCGGCTGTCCAGAACCTCGTCCGGTGCTGTGAAAAGGCGGGTGTTCAGGTGAATGATATTGTTCTTGAACCCCTTGCCTCGTCAATAGCCACCCTCACTGACAATGAAAAAAAGGAAGGGACGGTCCTTATCGATATAGGTGGGGGCACTACGGACATCGCCCTCTACAAGAGGGGCGTTCTCCTTCATACCTCGGTGATAGCCATAGGTGGAAATCATATAACAAACGACCTTGCCATAGGGCTGAGGCTTCCGGTGCAGGAGGCCGAGAGGGTGAAGATGAAGTACGGCTCCGTCATCTCCTCCGGAGGGATTGAGAATGATGCCAGGATCATGGTGGCTGGAAGGGATGAAAAAGTCATCCCGAGGAGTTATATAACGGAGATCATCCTTCCGAGGTGCGAGGAACTCCTGGGGATAATAAAGACGGAACTGGAAGAGTCCGGGGCCTATGACGAGGTATCCTACGGCGTTGTCCTTACAGGCGGGGCTTCACAGCTTGAAGGGCTTGCAGTCCTCGGAGAGGCCACACTCGGCCTGCCTGTCAGGGTCGGGCTTCCCCGGGGGTTTGAGGGTCCACCGGGCCTTGCCGGAGATCCCCGGTATTCCACCGGCATTGGACTTCTCCTGTATGGATACACTGCAGAGACACCTCCGATCATGCGTGGGGATGTCTTTTCATCGATACTTTCCAGGATGAAGGAATGGGTTAAGGGATTTTTGAAGAAAAAAACTTTTAAGGGAATTTTCCTTGAGGAAGGAGGTCTGCATGAATTTCGACATTGAGGAGGTAAGGGCACAGAACGCAAAGATCCGGGTGGTCGGTGTAGGCGGGGCCGGTGGTAATGCAGTGAACAACATGATAGGGGCGAACCTGACGGGGGTGGATTTCATCGCCGTAAACACTGATCAGCAGTCCCTCGATGTCTCACTGGCTCCAAAGAAACTCCAGATCGGGACTGAACTCACAAAGGGTCTGGGAGCCGGGTCGAACCCGGAGATCGGGAGGGAGGCAGCCGAGCGGGACCGGGATCATCTCGCCGAGCTCCTTGACGGCTCTGACATGATCTTTGTGACTGCAGGCATGGGAGGTGGAACAGGGACCGGTGCAGCTCCGGTCATCGCCTCTGTGGGAAAGGAGTTGGGTGCACTCACGGTGGGGATTGTAACAAAGCCCTTTTTCTATGAGGGTAAGAAGAGGAAGATGAATGCCGAAGCGGGTATAAAGGAACTCAAACAGTTCGTGGATGCAATAATAGTTATCCCCAATGACCGGATATCCCTCGTTGTGGAAAAGGGGACGCCTGTCCTTAAATCCTTTGCCATTGCCAATGATGTCCTCAGGCATGCTGTCCAGGGC
>WFTX01000232.1 GCA_015485235.1 Nitrospirota bacterium
AACTCAACATTACAGGTGCATAAAATGTCCTGATATGACAGGGCATCACCCCCTGCCTGGTTATACAAGAATAAGGTCGATAGGGATAAGTTCGTCAAAGGAGCTCTCTGACCTTCTCCAGAACTTCATCAAGCTGAACAATACTCTTCTCTCCTGATTTCCGGATCTTGATCTCGACTCTTCCTTCCTTCAGGTTCCTCTCGCCTATAACAATCTGAAGGGGAATCCCTATCAGGTCTGCATCCTTGAACTTGACCCCGGCCCTCTCTTCCCTGTCATCGAGGAGTGAATCGAGTCCTGCCTCTGTAAGGGATTCGTAAATGTTCTCGGCTGCCTCTCTTATTTTTTCGTCTCCCATATTGAGGGGAAGGATGTGTATGTCAAAGGGTGCAATGGCTGAGGGCCAGATTATCCCTGCTTCATCATGCCCCTGTTCAACGGCGGCTGCAGCGATCCTTGCAGGGCCGATGCCGTAGCTTCCCATGATGATAGGCTTTTCACTGCCCTTTTCATCCAGGTAGAATGCCTTCAGGGGCTCTGAGTATTTTGTCCCTAATTTGAATATGTTGCCAATCTCAATCACCCGTTCAATCCTTAAAGGGCTGCCACAGTTGATGCAACTGTCACCGTCATTGGCAATATGTAGATCGTGAAACTCTGCCCTGAAATGCGTACCTGGTCTCAGACCCTTAACATGATAGTCCTTTCTGTTTGCCCCACTTACATATACACCTTCCTTCAGGCATTCATCAGCGAGTATCCTTATGTTGTGGTCCATGGGACCAATAAATCCTGCTTCCACACCAAGTATATCAGGTACCTCATCCCTGTGGGCAGGGCGGATGCTGCCAAGAACCCTTTCGAGCTTCCTCTCCTGAAGATCCTGGTCTCCTCTCAGGAGTACAAGTACCGGGCCTGAGTCAGCGATATAGAGGAGGCTTTTGATGAAATACTCCGGTTTGATACCGAGAAATTCTGAGACTTCCTGTACACTCCGCTTCTCCGGTGTGTGTACCTCCTCGTATTTCCAGTCCTCAAATGCCGGCACTGGCGGGTTACTCATGGCAAGTTCTACATTTGCCTTGTATCCACAGGAACTACAAATCGCTACATCATCTTCACCGGCAGGGGAGGGTGCCATGTATTCATGGGCCGTTGCCCCACCCATCATCCCGGGATCAGACTCGACCCTGTAGAACCTGATACCACAGCGGCTGTATATTCTGTCGTATGCCTCTATGTGCAACTGGTAGGACCTGTCAAGTCCTTCCTCATCGCGGTCAAAACTGTAGGAGTCTTTCATTATGAACTCCCTCGTTCGCATTATCCCGCTTTTGGGACGGGCCTCGTCCCGAAGCTTTGTCTGGATCTGGTACCATATCTGGGGCAGTTCCCGGTAGGAACGTATCTCCCTTGAGGCAAGCCAGGTCATGATCTCCTCGTGGGTCATTCCGAGACACATCTGTCTTCCCGTCCTGTCCTTGAGGCGGAACATCTCGTCCCCTATCTCATTCCAGCGGCCTGTCTTTTCCCAGACCTCTGCAGGGTGTAGAACAGGCATGAGCATCTCCTGAGCACCGATCCTGTTCATCTCCTCACGGATTATCCTGTTGATCCGTTCAAGGACCCGCCAGAAAAGGGGCAGGTAGATATACAGACCAGAGGCGAGCTGTCTGACATATCCTCCTCTCAGAAGGAGTTTATGACTTATTGCCTCTGCTTCAGACGGTACTTCTCTCAGGGTGGGTATAAGTGTTCTGGAAAATCTCATATAGCCTCCGGATCAAGCCATCTCATTAGATATCAGAATGTATTTGTCCTTTGCCTTGAAGTAGACCACTGCCCGGCCGTCTTCATTCTCATATACAATGACCTCATTGAACTCCTTGACTGGCCGTAGCTTCATGGTCTCCCTTTTTACGAGCTGACCGCCTTCATAGATCTCTACTTCCTTTTTCATAAAACCTCCTGAAGGTGATATAAGTCTAATATTATAAATGATTCCGGGAGGGTTTTCGTATATCTTCAGATGAGCCCAGCACCTTGCTAATTAGGTCTCTGAACAGGACGAGGTCTTCCGGGGTGTCGATATCATGGAGTTTTTGTGTGAGGCCATAGGTTAAACCCAGGGCGTCAGCCCTTTTCAGGCTTGATTCCAGAGTATTATCAGAAGACCATGGTATACCTACAAATATTTCTGGATGGAGACTGTTCATTCCAACAAGATAATACCCTCCATCGTGGGCGGGTCCGAATACGAGGTCTTTGCTCTCAAGAATAGAAAAGGCATCCTTCACAACGTCTCCATCAAGGTCCGGGATATCGACACCTGTGATGACAGCCCGTGTGTATCCTTCTGAGAATATCCTGTTAAAGGCATTCGCCATCCGGTCTCCCAGGTCGCCCTCTGTCTGGGGAAAGAGTTTGAGTCCGAAGCGCTCAAACCTGCTCTCAGCATCAGGAGGACTGTAACAGAGATATACATCCGTATCTTCAATATCCCTGAGAGTGGTGATAGCCCTTATGAGCAGGAAGGTATAAAGCCTGATCCTCTCTTCATCACTCAGTGCAGGATATAAACGGGTCTTCACCAAGGATGGATCAGGAGACTTGCAGAAGATAATCAGTGCGGGATTTGGCCAGTTATCCATTGTGTACAACATTATAACAGATATGGATGGTTGTATCAAAGAAGAGATGATATGGCTCGTGTGACTCCACAAAAAATACAGAAAAAATGAGATTGATGTTGTAAATATGAGATTTCGAGATTTAATAGAACTCCTAAACCTGTAATTTTACTTGACAAAGGTAATAAAATAGGATAAAATTACTCCCATATCAGGTGTCCATCTATGCCGATGCAGATAACAAGGGAATCGGATTATGCAGTGAGATGCCTTCTCTATCTGAAGGAGAGGGGTGATGCCTTCTCTGCCGTAGGTGAGATCTCCGAGACCATGTCCATCCCGCGGACCTTTACATCCAAGATTCTCCAGAAACTCACAAAGGCGGGGATCGTCAGGTCCGTCCGGGGCGTGGGGGGCGGTTTTACCCTGAACAGGGAGCCCGGTAAAATCACCCTTCTTGACGTGATAGAGGCGGTGGAAGGCCCCATAAAAGTTAATGTATGTGTCATTGACAGAAAGAGTTGTGACAGGGTTGAAACCTGTTCTGTCCATCACATATGGGTGAAGATGAGGAAAGATATCAGAAAGTGGCTCGAGTCGTACAATTTCAGCAATATAGAAGAGGCAGAAAACACCCCTCGTTGAGGGCAAAAAACCATCAGGAGGAGGGCATGAAAGAAAACGGTTACGATTATTCAGTGGTCAGGGGGTTTGCCTTTTCAGCGATCTTCTGGCTGATAGTCGGGCTTCTTGTGGGTCTCTGGCTTGCCGCGGAGATGATTTTGCCGCAGTTGAACCTTACACCCTGGCTTTCATTCGGCAGGCTTCGAGTCGTCCATACTAATGGGCTTGCCTTCGGCTTTGCCCTGGCAGGGATATTCTCCTGCACGTACTATATACTCCAGAGGCTTACAAAGGTCCCCCTTGCCTTTCCACGACTTGCCAGGTTTCACCTCTGGCTGTTCAATATCGCAATTGCCCTGGCGGCTCTCAGCCTTTTTGCCGGCATGAACACCTCTAAGGAGTATGCTGAACTTGAGTGGCCTCTGGATGTGGGCATTGTGATAATGTGGGTTATCTTTGCAATCAATGTCTTTGGTACACTCATCAAGCGGAAAGAAAAACAGATGTACATATCCCTCTGGTACATAATAGCCATGACTGTAACAATCGCTGTTCTGTATATCGTCAACAACCTTGAGGTGCCTGTAAATCTTTTCAAGTCATATTCAATCTATGCGGGTGCAAACGATGCCAATGTGGAATGGTGGTATGGCCATAATGCCGTGGGCTTCGTCTTTACCGTACCCATTCTTGCGATGTTCTACTATTTCCTGCCGAAGTCGACAAACCTCCCGATTTACAGTCACAGGCTCTCGATTATAGCATTCTGGTCGCTCGTATTCGGATATCTCTGGACTGGTGCCCATCATCTGATGCTCACACCCCTTCCTGAGTGGATCCAGACCGTTGCCATCGCATTCAGTATATTCCTGATCGCACCGTCATGGGGGTCTGTTGTTAACGGCTACTACACGATGCGTGGAAACTGGGATCAGATGAGGACAAACTACCTTGTGAAATTTTTTATCTTCGGGATAACCTTCTACGGGCTCCAGACTGTTCAGGGTCCGACCCAGGGGCTCCGAACCCTGACAGCCTTTTTCCATTACACCGACTACATACCAGGTCATGTGCATATGGGTACCATGGGCTGGGTGACCATGATCATCTCCGCCTCTTTCTACTATATGATGCCCAGAATCACCGGGAAGGAGCTTTACAGTATCAAACTGGCCAATCTCCACTTCTGGCTGATCCTTGTCGGCCAGCTGCTTTTCACCGTCACACTCTGGATCGCCGGAATCCAGCAGGGTGCAATGTGGAAGGCTACCAACCCCGACGGTTCTCTGACCTACAGCTTTCTTGAGGGTGTGGTCGCCCTGTATCCCTACTGGAAGATAAGACTCATAGGCGGGTTGATATACTTTGTGGGTATTGTGGTATTTACGTACAACCTGATAATGACTGCCAGGGGTGCCGGAGTGAAACTGGCTGAAACCCGGGCACAGACTGCATAGAGAGGAGGGAATGATGAGCGTATATTCAAAACCGATTACCTTTGCCCTGCTGTCTGCAGTGGTGATACTGGTGGGCACATTTATTACCCTGTTCATTCCCATGATGCTTCCCTCAACACAGCCGGTGAGTGATTATATAAAACCTTACACGGCCATAGAACTCGAGGGAAGGGATATCTATATCCGCGAGGGTTGCAACAACTGCCATACACAGACGGTCCGGCCTCTAAGGACGGAGGTTGCACGCTATGGAGAGTACTCAAAACCAGAAGAGTTCGCCTATGACAGACCCTTCCTCTGGGGCTCAAGAAGAACCGGACCCGATCTAAACAGGGTAGGGGGAAAATACCCTGATTCATGGCATTACAAGCATATGAATGATCCACGGAGCATGTTCGCAAAATCTAACATGCCTGCCTATGGCTGGCTGGCAAAGAGAAAACTTGATACCAAGTACAGCTACAGGAAGGTTTCAATCCTCGGGTACGGCTATTCAGAGTCTGATGTAAGAAACCAGATCGAGGAGTACAGGAAGAAAGTAACCTCAGCAGATTATCCTGCAAGGGCTGTCAGGGAGAGTGTGACTCCTCCTGAACTGAGGTCAGAGCTTACGGAAATGGATGCCATAATTGCCTATCTCCAGAAACTGGGCAGGGATGTGAAGGCTCTGAAAAAGAAGGAAATGAGAATGGTTGCCGAAGCGTCACCTGTTACAGCTTCAAAGAGAAACCCCTTTGCTGGCAGCAAAAAGGCTGCTGAGGAGGGTGAGAAGATATTCAAGAAGAACTGTGCCGTATGTCATGGTGAGGATGCAGAAGGAGGGATAGGCCCGAACCTCACTGATGATAAATGGCGATATGGAAACAGCGATAGTGATCTTTATACGACCATATCGGAAGGCAGCCCCAATGGTATGCCCTCATGGAAAGGAAAGCTGGGCAATGAGGCGATCTGGAAGGTGATTACCTTTATCAGAAGCCAGAGGGAGCAGGACTGATGGACTGGGTGGACTGGGCATATCTGGCATTTGGTGGTGCGCTGGTGGCGGTCTTTGCCTGTATCGTCTTCTACTATTACAAGCCTCGCAGAAAGAGGCATGTGGAAGAGCCTAAATACAGGATGCTGGATGATGATTAACAATAATCAATAACCTGTGTCAGGAGGTAGACATGACAGAATTTGATGGGATACAGGAAGAACACAACAAGATACCGAGGGGATGGTTACTCTTCTTCATCGGATTGATTGTATGGCTCGTGTGGTACATCTATTCCTTTACACCGGAGATCAGTGGATGGTCATATTACAAGAAATTTGAACAGGAGATGGCCGAAGCCAGGAAAATGCCTGAGGTTATACCGACCGAAAATCCCTATGAACACAATGAAAAAGCCATTGCCGAGGGCAGGGTTATATATACTGAAAACTGTTCCGCCTGTCATGGAGAGGACCTGAAAG
Source organism: Nitrospirota bacterium (assembly GCA_015485235.1). Taxonomy (GTDB): domain Bacteria; phylum Nitrospirota; class Thermodesulfovibrionia; order Thermodesulfovibrionales; family JdFR-85; genus WFTX01. The sequence goes on from WFTX01000232.1 coordinate 6,170, forward strand.
GCGGAGTAGGGCCGGACCTCACGGAACATCTGAAGTACGGAGAAACAGACAACAAGAAGTTCGAGTCTATCGCCAAAGGGAGAGGAGGTGGTATGCCTCCCTTTGGTCAGCAGTTGGGGAGGGACAGGATCTGGAAGGTCCTGGCGTATGTTGACTCTGTAAGGGAGTACGGGAAACCACACTGATGTAGATATATGGATCGCTGGCAACCACGCTGAGTATAACCTGAATTGAGGATTTTGCAGTATAGGCGAGGGGCAAAGGGC
>WFTX01000233.1 GCA_015485235.1 Nitrospirota bacterium
CTTATGTCTATGCATTATAACTGAACAGGACATCTCACTTTACGATTCAAAAAAACATCGCATTAAATCCGGTCTCGATGGAGGTCAGCCTGCTCACCCTGACATTACTTATGACAGTATTAATAATAACAGCCTGTTTTGGAACCTCAAGCACGTATCAACTGGCGACGGAGGGGTTAGAAGTATTCTGTTATGGTATGTTAAAATTATCTATCTGCCGAAGTGGTGGAATTGGTAGACACGCAAGATTCAGGATCTTGTGGGGGCAACTCCGTGGGGGTTCGAATCCCCCCTTCGGCACCATCTCGAAACCTCAGAGGGTAAAAGTTCCTGTATGTCGAAGCTTACCCATCTTGACGAAAAGGGGCGGGCAAGGATGGTTGATGTCTCCCCGAAACCTCCCACAGAACGAGAGGCAAGGGCCGGAGCGACCGTCCTGATGAAGCCGGAAACACTCTCGCTCATAAAGGATGGCGGAATAAAGAAGGGCGATGTCTTCCAGGTCGCCCGGATCGCAGGGATCATGGCAGCCAAAAAGACCCCAGATCTCATCCCCCTCTGCCATCCCATCAATATCACTTCCCTATCCATTGACTTCAGCATAGACGAGAGCCGCTCTGCCGTAGTAATCGAGGCAAGGGCATCCACCGTAGGGCAGACAGGCGTGGAGATGGAGGCACTTACAGCCGCATCCGTGGCTGCCCTTACCATCTATGATATGTGCAAGGCCGTTGACAGGGAGATGACCATCACCGAGATCATCCTCCTTGAAAAACGGGGAGGAAAAAGCGGAGAGTTCGTCAGAAAGAGATAGCCCGGCGCTTAACGGCCCGTATCCCCCTGTTTTCGAGGCAGAGTTTCTCGACCGTCCGAACCGCTTTACCCTGACCTGCCTCCATGAGGGCAAGAAGTTGAAGGCATATCTCCCGAACCCGGGCCGCTTAAGGGAACTGCTTCTGCCCGGGGCAAGGATATTCCTTGTTGCCACACCCCCCTCAGCAGGCCGTTCCACGGTGTTTACCGCCATCGGTGTAGAAAAAAACGGCCTGCCCGTCATGTTTCATACCCACAGGACCAATGACCTTGCGGGAGAGCTCATCAGGAAGGGAGCCGTACCGGCCCTCAGGGGTTACAGTATAATCCGGCGGGAAGTCACTGTCGGAAAGAGCCGGTTTGATTTCCTGCTTAGGAAGGATGGAAGAGAATTCCTTCTGGAGGTGAAATCATGCACACTCTTTCATGATGGAGTGGCCATGTTCCCCGATGCCGTCACGGAACGGGGCAGAAGGCATATTGAAGAACTTGCCTGGCTGAAGGACAAGACCGGAATCCCGGGGGGAGTTCTCTTTATCGCTCATTCCCCTGAACCGGAGATATTCATCCCCGACTACCACACTGACCTTGCCTTCTCAAAGACTCTCCTGGAGCGGAGATCCGAAATCCTCGTGGAGGCGGTCACTGTTCAGTGGGACAGGGATTTCTCGTTCCCGAGAAGAACAAAGCCGCTCTCAATACCCTGGGATACCATCAGCCTGCGGTTAAGGGACGAGGGGCTCTACCTCCTTGTCATCAGGCTGGATGAAAGGCTCACGTTACCTCTCCCTGCAGGATACAATGGTGATTATCCTCCCGGGTTTTACGTATATGTGGGTTCGGCCAGGAAGGGCCTTGCAAAAAGGATCGAGCGGCATAAAAGAAAGAGAAAGAAGCTTCACTGGCATATTGACCATCTGCTGAAGAGGGCCAGGCTTGTAGAGGCACTGCCCATAAGGTCGGCAGGTATTGAAGAGTGCCGGCTGGCAAGGATGGTAGAAAAGGTCACTGAGAGGACAATCCCCGGATTCGGCTCCTCCGACTGCCGGTGCAGGGGACACCTCTTCATGAAACAGCATAACCCCCTCAATGAGAAGAGATTCATTGACCTTGTCCTTGGACTGAGAACGGCCGGGTTTACTTTACAGTTGCATTAAATCGCTCGAAAATGGCGGGGAGCTATGCCCGAAAGTCTCTCAAGCGATACCTTAGCGTAAGGTGACATCCCCTGAGTCAGGATACCACCCGGGGTTAAGTGCTCCGTTACTGCTTATCCTGAAACATCTCATCGGTTCTGGAGACGACTTGAGGGTATGGCTCCCCGCCATTTTATGCAACATTCAGGATTAGTCACTCTCATTCCCGATAAGGGCCTCCACGAACTCTTCAGGGATAAAGTCCCTCAGGTCATCCACCCCCTCGCCAACCCCGATGAGCCTCACCGGGATATCCAGTTCCTTCTTTATCGCAAAGACTATCCCGCCCTTTGCAGTCCCGTCAAGCTTTGTAAGGGCTATTCCCGTAATCCCTATCGCATCATTGAACATCTTGGCCTGCCGGAGGGCATTCTGCCCTGTTGTGGCGTCCACCACCAGGAGTGTCTCCTGGGGTGCCCCGGGCATCGCCTTCTCTATCACCCTTCTCACCTTCTTCAGCTCCTCCATCAGGGGCGTCTTCGTATGAAGCCTTCCTGCAGTATCCACAATCACCACATCAAGCCCACGGGCCCTTGCAGCCTCCACAGCATCGAAGGCGACAGCGGCAGGATCTGAGCCGGACTGGTGTTTCACCAGCTGGGCACCCGACCTCTCGGCCCATATCTCCAGCTGCTCAATGGCGGCAGCCCTGAAGGTATCCGAAGCTGCGATTACCACCCCGTAACCTTCATTTACGAGCCTGCTTGCAAGCTTCCCGATGGTGGTGGTCTTACCCACCCCGTTTACGCCTACGGTGAGGACCACAAAGGGACGCTCCTCATAAACAGCAAAGGGCTGGGGCAGTCCTAAAATCCCGAGCATCTCCTCCCTGAGAAAGGCCTTGACAGAACCATAGTCTCTGACCGTGCCCGTCTGGACCTTCTGGCGGAGATCGTCAATAATGGTCATCGTTGCCTCCATACCGAGGTCGGAGGTGATCAGGATCTCCTCAAATTCGTCAATGGCCTGATCATCGATCTTTCTTCCCTTGAAGACATCCTCGACCCGGCCCATCAGGCCGCGCCGCGTCTTTGTCAGGCCCTCTTTCAGTCTGTCAAACAAGCCCATTCAAACCTCCTGAATATATTCACCTGAAATACTTCACACCGGCCTCGAGCTCCTCAAGCGGGATCAGATACACATCACCTTGCCGGCTCCCCTTCAGGGGTATTGGAAAACAGCTCCCGACCCCCTCACTCAGCCTGTCAAGGGAATACCGGACATTACAGTACCGGCATTCCAGATAGAAGCCATCCACCAGGTAACCCTTCTTGTGGGGATAGCACTTCATACAGGCATCAAGGTAGGACTGGACCTCATCCCCGATCCTGAGCACAAAGAAACTCACTCCCACACCATCAATCTCCCTGGTGAAGAAGACAGGTTCAGCATCCCCGAGTCCCTTAAGGTCTATCCTTATGAATCCCTCTGCCTCAGGCGGCGGGGGATATCCCGGCGTATTGCTGCAGGCATAAAGCAGGAGAGGGAACAGGAAGACAGCGAGAAACCTCCGGGACATATCTCAGGGAATCACCTTGTTCAACTGATATTCCACGATACCAGTCGCACCGGCGTCCTTGAGTTTCGGGATCAGGTCTCTGAGCAACCGTTCCTCTATAACTACATCAAGATCATACCACCCCTCTTCAGTAAGGGTCGATACCGTCGGGGAATGCATTGCAGGCAGAAGAGAGAGGATCCTTTTCAGTTTCTTCTGAGGGACATTCATCTTCAAACCAACCCTCTCTTCAGCTTCAAGGGCTCCCCTGAGGAGCATCACAATGTTCTCCATCTTCTTTCTCTTCCAGGGGTCTTTCCAGGCCTTTCTGTTCGAGATGAACCGGGTGGTCGACTCGAGTATGGTCTCCACAATTCTCAGCTTGTTCGCCCTGAGGGATGTCCCCGTCTCGGTAAGTTCCACAATCGCATCGGCAAGATAGGGTGGTTTGACCTCGGTAGCACCCCAGGAGAAATCAATCTCCGCCTTCACCCCCCTTGAACGGAGAAACCGCTTTGTGAAGCCTACAAGTTCCGTGGCTATCCTCTTGCCCTGGAGGTCCTCCACCTTTTTTATGGGCGAGTTCTCCGGAACAGCAACGACCCACCGGACCGGCCTCAGCCCTTCCTTGGCATAGTTGAGCTCGGCAACCTCTTTCACATCAGCATTCTGCTCAAGAATCCAGTCATATCCTGTAAGCCCGCAGTCAAGAACCCCGTATTCCACATACCGCGCCATCTCCTGAGCCCTTATCAGCATCGGTTCTATTTCCGGATCGTTTATTGACGGATAGTAAGACCGGTGTGAGACGGATATGTGATAACCTGCCTTTCTGAAGAGCTTGAATGTGGACTCCTGCAGGCTGCCCTTTGGAAGGCCGAGTTTCAGCGTACTGTTCTTTTTCATCACCTATCTCCTGTTCAGGAATTCATCCCCTGTAAACGGGAAGGGTTTATTATATCAAAAAATCTCTATCCATTCCTCTGATTTCACCTCTATCAGTTCCCGCGGATCATCAAGAATCCTTCCGACCCTGTTCACCTCACTGGCGGGAACGGGTTTGTCATCAATGCTCATCGGGGTCGGACCGAAGAAAATCGCCAGAGCCCTGCCGGGCGGCCAGTACCCCATATCCCCGACCTGAACATCAACGGTTGAGGTCTCATCAGGAGGGATGTCCAGGGGGACCTCGAAATAGAACTCATCCCCCCACAGGTTGATCCGTGCCTTTATCGGAAGAATCTCCTCAACTGCACGGCCTGAGGGCGTATCAAACAATTCTCCCCTCAAAGAAAGATCTCCCACCTTTATAACTATTTCCCTGTATCTCTGCACTATCGTTCACTCCAGCAGTTTATCAATCATGGCCTTCATCTCAGGCGATGCCCAGTCACGCCCTCCCATGAACCGCTCAATGATAATGCCCTCTCTGTCGATCAGGAAGGTTGTGGGAAGGGAAAAGACGCGGTACTTCCGCCAGACCTTAAGCTCACTGTCATGAAGAACGGGAAGGCCTATGGGATATTTCTTCAGGAATGAATCAAGATCTGCCTTCCGGCTGTCGGTGGATACAGTTATCACCTTCAGCCTCTTTCCCAGGTAGTCCTTCTGGAGCCGCTCAAGGGCAGGAATCTCCTTACGACAGGGCGGACACCAGGATGCCCAGAAATTCAGCACAACCACATAGCCCCTGAAATCAATAATGCTGTATTCTCTCCCATCCCTTCCCTTGAGGGAAAAATAGGGTGCCCTTTTCCCGATAATGGATTCGATCGCCCACGGGTCAGGCAGCGCCTCAGTCGAGAGGAGCAGAAAGAAAACAAACAGAAGCATCCCCCTGAAAAAGCGGGTGTCTTTCATAAAGGACCTCCTTCCCTTGACTCCCATAAGGAACGCGATCGGATACAGAAGGCCTTCCAGCAAACCTATCAGTCCCGGGATCCAGATCTATCTTAACCCATTATGGAGAAATTTCTCTGTCTTCTGATCTCGTAGAGTAGCACACCGGCAGCAACCGAAACGTTAAGAGAGTTGATATGCCCATAAACTGGAATCTTTACCAGGATGTCACAGGCCTCCCGTACCGTCCGCCTGATCCCCCTGCCTTCCGAGCCAACGATCAGCACGACGGGACCATCCATATCAGCCTCCCAGAAAACCTCACCGGCATCGGCCTCTCCTCCCACAACGGTTATCCCCCTCTCCTTCATCTCAGGCAGAAGATGCTTCAGATTGGGAACCCGTAGGATCGGAAGATACTCAACAGCCCCGGCTGAGGCCTTGGAGACGGTCTCACCAGTGGCCACCCGTCTCTTTTCAAGTATCACACCATGCACACCTGAGACCTCGGCGGTTCTCAGGATTGCACCAAGGTTGTGCGGGTCTGTCACACCATCCACCATGAGATAGAGAGGAGGTTCTCCCCGCCTTTCTGATATTTCAAAGAGGTCCGTAATGGTGAACTTTCTCCCTGCAGCAATCTCTGCAGCCAGACCCTGATGCCCCTTTGGGAAGGATGAAAAAAATGCCTTTTCAACATGGTTTACCTTGAGGCCTCTCTTCTTGATCAGGGAGACAATCTCCGGCGGTATGCGCCTCCCCTTCAGGACGTAGAGATTCCTGATATCCCTCCCGGCCCTCAGGGCCTCCCTCAGAGGGTTGATCCCGTAAATGATCCGGTATTCCATAACTGTTTAGCTTCCAGTTGCATAAAACTGCCACTCAAAGGCAGGTACACTCAGGAGGCCTTCCGGCAAGACACTACCGCGCCATCCACTGCCTCTGAGTCGTCCTCTCCTGAACTCCACTCCCACTGAGGTCCTGATCTCCTGTTCCAAGACAGAAGCGGAAATATGAACAATCCCCTTGCGTTGGAAGGCCCCAGAGGGGATTTTAGTCGTATCGACGCCCCCTGCCGGACCTCACATGCTTATACAACGTTAAGGTTTATGTGGAAGTAGAGAGGAGAGAAGGCAACTATCCTTCTGCTGTCTCACCCACACTCACCCGCCAGGTGGTCCCCTGCGGGGTATCCTCAAGGACTATCCCAGCCTCTCTCAATTCGTCCCTGATCGCATCTGCTCTCTCCCAGTCCTTTTCTGTCCGGGCCTTCTGCCGCATCCTGATCCGATCAAGGATCTCTTCCTCCGAGTAGGGAATATTCTTGGTTCTGAGGAGGGAGAGGTGCCATTCGGAGGGGGTACGCTGAAATATGTTAAGCACCCTTCCTGCCTCCCTCAGCCGGTTGACAGCCTCCTCAAGCAACTGCCGTGCCCTCTCACCCGAGGGCTTTGCATCTATGTAACGGTTGATCTCCTTGATCAGTTCGAACATGTGCCCGAGGGCGAGGGCTGTGTTGAAGTCGTCATCCATCGCCTCCTCAAAGCGTTCTGGGAACCCTTCGATCCTGGTCCGGAACCTCTCATCCTCCTGGATCTTCCGCTCTTTCCTGGACATCCTCTGTATATAGGCATCTATCCTGAGGAGGGTTGAATAGAACCTGTCAATGGATACCTCCGTCTCTCTGAGCTGTTCCCGTGAGAACTCTATGGGGCTCCGGTAGTGTGTTCCAAGGAGAAAGGTCCGGACAACCTCCGGATCGAACTCCCTGAGGATATCCCTGATGGTAAAGAAGTTCCCAAGGGATTTGGACATCTTCTCCTTTGATATGGTTATGAACCCGTTATGAAGCCAGTATCTCACAAAGGGTTTACCGGTGTAAGCCTCGGACTGGGCGATCTCGTTTTCATGGTGGGGAAATATCAGGTCAGCTCCCCCTCCGTGAATATCAAAGGTCTCCCCGAAGTGTTTTAGACTCATGGCAGAGCATTCTATATGCCAGCCCGGTCTGCCAGGACCCCAGGGGCTCTCCCACGCAGGCTCTCCTTCCTTGGATGACTTCCAGAGGGCAAAATCAAGGGGGCTTCTTTTCCGCTCATCCACTTCCACCCTTGCACCGGCCTCAAGCTGATCAACCGGCTTTTTGGAAAGCTTCCCGTACTCAGGGAACCTTTTTACCTCGAAAAAGACATCCCCGTCCACCTCATAGGCATACCCCTTCTCAATCAACCCCTTTATTATCTCGATCATGTCCTGGATGTACTCGGTCGCCCGGGGTTCTACATCAGCCCGCTTTATCCCGAGGGCATCCATATCCCGGTAGTACTCATCCGTGTATTTCTCTGCAACCTCTTTCCAGGAGAGCCCCTCCTCCTGGGCCCGTTTTATTATCTTGTCGTCTATATCGGTGAAGTTACGGATATAGGTGACACTGTAGCCCCTGTATTTCAGGTAGTTCCTGATGACATCAAAGACGATGGCGCTCCTGGCATGTCCTATGTGGCAGAGGTCATAGACCGTCACCCCGCAGGCATAGATCCTTACAGCATCCTTCTCTACGGGGATGAACTCCTCTTTTCTGGATGTAAGTGTGTTATATACCCTCATTCCGCCTCCTTTTCCTTCGAGTCGTTCGAGCCGGCTTTCCAGTTGGCCGATATATGTCTCAAGTTTACGGAACCTATCATCAACGGGGTCTGGCATATGGACGTGGTCAAGGGCCTCTTCAACCCCGTGATCCATAACCCTCATCACCTTCTTCTTTATGATCCTGCCCGGCACCCCCACGACGATTGAATAGTCCGGGACGGGCTTGAGCACAACCGCATTGGCGCCTATCTTAACATGATTCCCGATCCGGATCGCACCGAGAACCTTTGCACCGGCCCCCACGACCACATGGTTCCCCAGGGTGGGATGCCGCTTGCCCTTCTCCTTTCCGGTCCCGCCGAGTGTGACCCCCTGATAGAGAAGGCAGTCCCGTCCGATCTCCGTGGTCTCACCTATCACAACCCCCATCCCGTGATCAATAAAGAAACCAGGACCGATCTTTGCCCCGGGATGGATCTCTATTCCTGTCAGGAAACGAATAACCTGGGAGAGCAACCTGGGGATGACAGGAATCCCCCACTTCAACAGACGGTGACTGATCCTGTGAAAAAAGATGGCATGAAACCCCGAGTAGGAGAGTATTACTTCAAGCCTGCTCCTTGCTGCAGGGTCACGTTCAAAGACCGCCCTAAAATCCCTCTTTACCTCTTCCCAGAATCCCATCCTTGTATTTTAGTTCCTGGAGCAGATATATGGCAACTTCAGGACAGGTCTTCTGTCTGTAAGTAAGGGTATGCAAAGTCCATATGAACACGGATAGGGATCTGAATTAAGTATTATATATAGTGCAGATCCTGGTGCCGGAGGCGGGATTTGAACCCGCACGGGCCGAAGCCCAGCGGATTTTGAGTCCGCCGCGTCTGCCATTCCACCACTCCGGCATGTATCGTAACTGCGGTTTCTAAGACGGCCACGAGAAGTTCCGGCCTACCGGGTCCTCATCCCCGCAACCTGAACCATCCTGATGAAGTTTTCAACGGATCTGTCGTAACTCCTCTCATAATCGTCAAGGAAGAAACAACCAGGAAGCTCACCGTGCCTTCTGTGATAATGGAGGCATTCACAGCACTTTCCCTTTCTGGGACAGGGCTCGTAGGAGCAGTTACACTTCTCAATATTAATGTCTTTTGTACATTCCATAATCCATTCTCCCGATCCGTTTTTTGATTGTTATTATACACCAAAAGGAGCACCTTTAAGAAATCCTGTTCAGCCAGCAGAAACGTCCATCCTTGCCATGGATATGACATCTTTTAAAGTTTTCATGACAAAATTTGTCAGGCCCACCGGTCTTAACTTACAGGTGCACCTCGCTACTGCTGAGACTAACATTTTGATTTATAAAGATATTTTTCCACAAACCTTTTCACCTGTCCTGCACTTACCATTTTCCATGCTCTGGCATGAAACCTGCTTAATAAGTGTCTGTCAACAAGTTACAAAGGAGGTGATAGAAAGGAGGGTCACTGTCGAGACGGTGTTTCAAGCCGCCAAACTTAATATCAGAACCCGCCGTCTTACGGCGAAGAAAAGAAGAAGGAGGTAAAGATGTTCAAGACAATCCAGGAAATGAAGAGGGATCAGAGAGGTTTCACCCTGATCGAACTGTTGATCGTCGTGGCGATCATCGGTATCCTGGCCGCCATCGCGATCCCGGGGTATATCGGTGTTCAGGAGAGATCGAGAAAGGGATCAGTAACAAGGGCTGCAGAGTCTGCCGTGCCTGATCTGCAGGCTTGGCTGACAGCGGCAAAGAAAACGGGCGTTCAGGCTGCTTTGGTAGAAGTTGATACAAATGGGGATGGCTCTGTTGGGAGTGGAGATTCTACAAATTCAGCACTTGCAACAGCATATAATGC
>WFTX01000234.1 GCA_015485235.1 Nitrospirota bacterium
CATATCCGCTGGGCAAAATACCAGGCATCCCTTGGATCACGTCCCTTGAGGATGATCTCAATCCCCCTGAACATGGTGCTGGATGACCAGGCATCGACAACCTTTCCACCCTCCACCTTGGCTTCAATCCTGAGGTGACCCTCGATTCTCGTGACTGGATCAACTACTATCTTTGCCATCTGTTTTCACCTCCAGAAATTTAGTTATTTTTATCTGTAACTTTCTCTCAAGATCAGTCTTCCTGTTTCCTTCCTCCAGTTGCAAGCCTGCCGATGCCGTGAGCAACAATGGCCGCTCCGGTTATTGCAGCCAGACCGGCGCCAACCTTGTCGGCAGTCTTCTCAATACCAAACCCTGGAGGCTGGGGAAGCCTTCTGTAAAAGGGAGTCATCTTGTCCCAGAATGCAGGCTCGGAACAGCCTACACATCCATGACCTGCGCCGACAGGCCAGTTGACACCCTCATTCCACTTTATCCGTGGACAGTTATGGAAGGTTTCAGGCCCTTTGCAACCCATCTCATAGAGACACCATCCCTGCCTGTGTCCCTCGTCTCCCCACTGGCGGACGAACTGGCCCGCGTCAAAGTGGGCGCGGCGTTCGCAGTTGTCGTGAATCCTCTTGCCGTAAGCAAAGAGGGGACGGCCGAGTTTGTCGAGAAGGGGGAGGGAACCAAAAGTCAGATAATGTACGACCGTGGCAGTGATGTTCTCCACATTCATGGGGCAGCCGGGGAGGTTTACTACAGTGATACCCGGGACTGCCTCGGAAACACCTACGGCACCTGTAGGATTGGGTGCAGCTGCAGGAATACCACCGTAAGCTGCACAGGTTCCCACGGCGATAGTTGCCAGCGCGTTTCCACAGACTTCCTTGACAATATCGACTGCTGTTCTTCCTCCGATACAGCAATATACCCCTCCGTCCTTGAAGGGGATGGAACCTTCGACTACAGCCAAGTACTTCCCCTTCTGATTCTTCACCACATCAGCAAGGGATTTCTCGGCCTGGTGCCCTGCTGCTGCCATGATAGTCTCATGATACTCGATGTTCAGGACATCAAGCACCAGTTCTTTCACTGTGGGCTTACTTGCCCTGAGAAGCGATTCGGTGTTTCCTGCGCAGTCCTGGAACTCGAGCCATACAAGGGTAGGCTTGGCCTTCTTCTCCAGGGCCTCCGCCACTTTTGAAGCAAAAGCAGGCGGGAGCGCAAGGGTGGCAGTCATTATTGAGCAGAACTTCATGAAGTCACGCCGGCTGAATCCCTTCAGCCTCATGGCCTCATAAATAGTTCCGCCCTCTCCACCATTTCCGTTACTGGAGCCCATAGACCCTCCTTTCCTTGGGATAATGTTTTATCTCTCTGCCCGGTCAAGGACCGGGGTATGGAACGCACTATTCTTTATAGTAAATATGATAGTGAAATTCATTTGAAAAGTCAACAAAAAATCCTTTAAAAACGATATGTAAAAAATATCAAAATAAATTAATAAGCAATTTTAATGCCACTTAAGCATAGGTATGACAGCTATTAGCCCTGCAAGCTTTGAAGCATAATGTGAGATATGGATGTGTAGAATTGTAATGGGACCTGAGGAGGAATGTTACAATTCGTTTGAACACCTCCAAGATGGATACCCCTTCTTTCAGACTGAAAGAAGTGCCCTCTGGAAAGATTTTTTTATCTCTTCATGAGAGATGGGGATGTTGGGGACAGGCTCATTGCCGGGAAGGGCGATGATATGAATAAACCTGGGGCCTTTCTTGCGGGAGGAGAGTGCGGCCCTGATCTCGCCCCTTGCCGAGACCTTAACCACGTTCCCTATACCGAACCCCCTGGCAACGAGGGAGAGGTCGGTGACAGAACCTGCATGGGTTGGCTGGTCTCCAGTGGAACCGTAACTTCCATTGTCTATGGCCAGGATTGTGAGGTTGGGAGGACTGAGATGTGCTATGGTGGCAAGCGTGCCGGGATTCATCAGGAGGCTACCGTCGCCGTCAATTACAATAACTTCCCTATCTGTTGTGAGTGAGACACCGAGTCCGATCGGTGTAGCCATCCCCATGCTTCCGAGCATGTAGAAATTGGAGTCCTGATGGCAGAGGTGATAGAGTTCCTTGGAAGGGACACCCAGGTTGGATATCACGATTTTTCCATTCAGTTGGTCTTTTATTATTTCCAGTATCCTGAACCGTCTGTAATAGGGCCGTTTTCTCACGGGGTTTAACGGGCCGGGGTGTACAGGCCTTTTGGAGGGGAAGTGAGGGGACGGCTCTTTACAGCCCTCCCAGACCCTGGGGCTGAGCAGAAAGGCATGGGTAATCTCTTTTCTGAAAATCCTGGGGAGTCCTCTGTGGATCTTTTCGAGGTCTTCCTGTTTTCCAATGGTGGAATATCCTATACCGGCTGCCTTCAGTATGCCCTTCAGTGCCTTTCCCATCGGGAGTTGAGCTGCTATCGCCTCCCTGTATATACCCCGGTGACTTATGAAGAGGGGAAGGGAAAGACGGTAGAATCCCGTAAGGGAGAGGAGGGCGTTAATCATGTTACCGATTCCGGAGGACTGGAGAAAGATTGCAGGACGGGCACCACCCAGGGCTATACCTGCAGATATTCCAACACCTTCCTCTTCTCTCGTAAGGGGAATGAATCCCTTCAACCCAGCAAGAACTGAAAAGAGTCCTTTCATCCTGTCACAGGGCAGTCCCAGGATATAGTCTATCCCTTCCTGCTCAAGGATACCAATCAGTCTTTTTTCAGGTGTCTGCATAAAAGTTCTTCAATCTCCTCATCTCTGATGTCCTTGTTGATAAATATGGGGTCGACTATAAATATCCCCTTGTCCTCTTCAAGCCTCTTTTCCCCACCGCCGGTTATATTGAGAAGCACTGTCTCGTCAGGTTTAACCGTTCCTTCTGAAACAGCGCGCTTCAGTGCTGCCACGGCAACACCTGCCGCAGGAACGATATCAATTCCTTCTGTTTCTTCAAAGAGTTCCATAGACTCAAAGACCTCCTCGTTGGTTATACCGTACATTCTACCAGATGTTGCCTTAAGCGCGTCATAGACTCCGCCCGTAGTGGAATAGGGGGGGTACCTGTTCGAGAGTACCCTTGTCGTTATCTGCCCGATAAGGGCAGGGTCGAGGTCCTCTTCCGCTATCGTCCTGCTTCCCTTTTCCCAGGCCCTGACCATAGGGGCAAAGGGGACATTCTGGGCGAGATGAAGAACGGGGAGTTTCTCGCCGAACCTTCCGTCTCTGATGAAACGCTCAGCCATCTCCCAGACTCCTATTGCACCAGTCCCGCTTCCGACTGCCTGGAAGTAATGATCTGGAAGCCTTTTCATCTTGCTGACCGCCTCGAGGAGGACGATCCCGAGGCCGTCCCGTTTCGCAATGTTTTTTACACCACCCTCAAAGGGCATTCCAAGCACAGTGGCTATCCTCCGGGCAACATCGATGGAATCCGAGTAGTCACCATCCCTGAGTGCAACCGTAGGTACACGAATTGACTCCACGAGATACCACATCTCAAAAAGACACATTTTTGGCACTACTATAAGAACGGGGTAGTCAGCCATTACTGAGAGATGGGCAAAGGCCCTTGCCGTGTTTCCGGCAGAGGCTACAACGAGACCGGTCACGCCGTTTTCCCTTGCATTCTGAAGCACCACCGCAGCCTCAAACTCCTTGAACGTGCATGTCATGATCCCGCCATCCATCTCTGGCCAGTATCCGTTGAAGGCTATGTAAAGGTACTCAAGCCCCAGGCGGGCCCCGAGCGTCTCGGACCTGTATACCACAGGCCCAGGTTGCCTGAAGGAACCTTCATGGACAGGGAGCCAGTTGAAACGCCAGATACCGTCATAGTCAGTCTCCCTGAATTGACTTTCTCGATACTCCGTCACAAGGAGCGCGTCAATACAGTGTTCACAGAACGCACAATAGGTGTTTTCCAGAACCTTGTTGCATTTTCTGCACCTGATATCAAAGTGACTCATTTCCTTTGTTCCTTTCCTCTCATATTAGTCTGGAGAGCAGCTCCATGATATCAACAATCGGAACCTTGCCTGTATGATCCTTCATTGCCTCGTTAACCTTCTCGTAACAGGCAGGGCAGCTCAGAACGAGCTTATCAGCACCCTTTTCGCATGCCTCATCTATTGTCAGCCTTCCCATGGCTATTGCATTTTCATGAAAGATCTTTCTTGCAGCCCCGCCAGCTCCGCAACAGCGGGAGTTCCTCCCATGTCTATCAAATTCCAGTATTTTTGCTCCAGGGATTGCCCTCAGCACTTCTCTTGGCTCCTCAATCACGCCTACGCCCCTGCTAAGATAGCAGGGGTCATGATATATGATATTCTCGTCAAGTCCATCCACTATCTTTAATTTTCCCTTTCTTATCGCATCGGCAACATACTGTGTGATATGTACTATCCGGAAGGGCAGGGGGCTTCCATAGAAACGGGGCCAGTCCCTGACCATGAGATTTACACAACAGGGACATGAACAGAGGAGTATCCCAACGCCTCTTGAACGGTATGCATCGATTAATCTTTTTACCAGGGACTCAAGCATCTGAAACTGACCCGTTATGAAGAGGGGGAAACCACAGCAGACTTCGTCCTCAGGTCCGAGCATGGTGAAGGGTTCACCGATAGCTCTGAGGACGAGAAGGTCCCCCTTCACCATCGGTTGGGCCTGGTACGCCCCTGTACATCCGGCATAGTAGGCAATCTCCGCCTTATTCTTGACGGGAATGCCTTCAGGTATCCAGGGAGAATATCTCTCCGAGGGCGGCTGGTCGTAGGGGTTACCAGTCCGTCTTATCACTTCGGGCAGGTCGCGCTGGTTCCCTATCGGACCGATTCCCCGTTTCACCATCTCCCTTCGGAGGAGTGGCCAGAGCCTCTGGGTGTCAATCCCTACAGGACAGATCTCGCCACAGGCACCGCAGGTGGTGCACTCAAAGACCGCCCTTGTGAAGTCCTCGAGGAGTTTTCTGTCAACTTCTCCGCCAGTAACAAGGGCCTTCAGGCCCTCTGTCCTGTTGATGAACTCCCTGTACATCTTCAACCGCTCCGGTGGTGATATCGCTGGGTTGTCTGTCACTTCCTGGACAGGACAGACGGAGAGACATTCGCGGCATTCAGTACAGGCCTTTATCTCAAGTATCTCCTTTCTTGAGAGATCCTTTGTGAAGGGCCTTCTTTCAGTCATATGTTGTCTCCCTCCCCGGATAATGAAGCAGTTTCGCTCTTTCTCCCCTTAGTCGTGCAGCGATTATTACGAGGGGGGCTCCGATAATATGAGAAGGAATATACAACAGAAGCCCGAGAAATAGTAGATAATGGATGATGAAGAGTGTTTCTGGAGGTGGCATAACCGGTCTTAAAGCAAGAAGGGAGATCATAAAGTGCTTGACTGAGATTATGTCAGGCCTGATCATATACCGCATCAGAACGCCGGTTAGCCCGAGGAAACATATGTGGGTGATCAGCATGATATTTCTGATAGAGATAAAGTGTTTTCTCTCCCTGTTCATTATCCTTACAAAAAGTATGTAGACAATGGTGAAGGGGAGAAGAATCCCGGCATATTTGCCGATACAGACGGTTGTGCTCATCCATGCCGGTGGGGAGTAAAGAATGAACCGCAAGTGTCCGATGAGGGTTAATACAAAGGTGAGATGAAATAGCCACTCTCCGATCCAGAGGGCCTTGTTTACCTTGAATAGCCGTCCAAGGAAGACGACATCAAGAACTCCTGCAAGGAAAATGCTTAATCTTCCAGCTTCAGGATGCAGATGGGCCTCCGGAGAGGCCCTGCAGACCAGGATGGCGTTCTGCACCCCCTTGATATATGCTACAAGGAATATGGGGTAGCTGATGTAGGCGATGAGAGCCTCCATTAAAACCCTCAGGAGAGCTGGAAGGGACTGTTGAGTGCCTCGTTTCTCATGGCGGACATCAGGGTGTTTTCGAGTAGCATGGCGATGGTAACAGGGCCCACACCACCGGGGACAGGTGTGATGAATGATGCCTTCTCCTTTACCCCATCAAATTCCACATCACCAACGATCTTCCCGCTCTTCAGAACGTTTATGCCAATATCAACTATAACGGCTCCCTCTTTTACCATCTCTCTCGTAATCAGGCCCCTGACACCGGTTGCCGAACATATGATGTCGGCCTGCCGTGTTATCCTGCCCAGATCGGCTGTCTCCTTGTGGCAGACCGTCACCGTTGCATCCTTGGCAAGAAGCATCATTGAGAGTGGTTTACCTACAGCAAGACTCTTTCCTATTACTACGGCATGTTTTCCCCTCAGAGGTACGTCATAGTACTCGAGGAGCCTGACAACCCCGTAGGGTGTGCATGGGAGAAAGCCTGTAATGCCGGAGAGGCGGATGCAAGGATTGCTTTCGGTTTCATTTTTGCTGTCAGACTGAAAGAGCTGGAAAGTTGATTCATCAGCAGATAGCCTCCCGATTGAGAGGGCGCCGAGGCCGTCAATATCCTTCTCCGGAGAGATCTCGTTTACAACCCGGCGGGCATTAATCCTCGGGGGGAGAGGGAAGAGAACCAGAAGCCCGTTTATCCGCTCGTCCCTGTTGATCTGATGGATTGTATTAAGAATTTCATTGATCGAGGCATCCGCAGAAAGTCTGAACTCATGAGTCCGTATCCCCACACGTTTTGATGCCTTGAGGGTTGATAGGTAATACTGTCTCGACGAGGGGTTGTCTCCAACCAAGAGCAGGGCCAGCCCCACCTCAATCCCTGAATCGTTAAGTCTCTGTACTTCCGTCCTTACTCTATCCTTTATTTCCTTTGCAAGGGAGATCCCTTCCATCAGGATGGACATACTTTATCCTCCTCCTCTTTCTTGATGTTCAACAGGTCTCAGATGAAAAGAAGACTCTTTACTTTCTCTCAAAAACTATTTTCACATCTTTGGGAAGGGCAAGTCCAGCCTCAATCTCAAGGGCCTTCAGAACAGCGGAAGGTACCGGGCATGAGACATGCCGGAGACAGGCAGAGCCTTCCCTGTAAACGGGGTTGTCCAGAATCCTCTTGAAGACATCCATCATATCCATGGTCTGGATTTTCTCACCCAGTTTCTCCACCATTTCACACTCCGACTCAATCCTGAGACTGAACTCCTTCTTCCCTGTCTTCTCAACGGTCACCTTTGTCATGAGACCGCAGATGCCGGGGTCTATCTCAGCGATAATCATGAGCTATCCTTTTATGGTTACAGGTACGTTCCTTGACTCAAGGAGGCCTTTCAGGTTCGGGAACTTGTCTTTCATATGAGGTATATGCATGGCCATCATGAACTCCTTCTCAAACTCGGGCTCAACGGCGATCTCGACAAATTCGACCCACCTGGCCTTCTCATCGGCCTCAGTCCTTTTTGACCGGTTCAGGAGGGCCATCCTTGCCCCGTCACCTGCGGCATTACCCACTGCATAGACCTTGTCTATTTCACAGTCGGGAAACATGCCGAGAGTGAGTGCCGATTCCTTGTCGATGTAGCTTCCAAAGGCTCCTGCAAGTATTACCCTGTCGAGAGTCTTGATTCCAATCCTCTGCATCATCAGTTTCGCCCCTGCATAGAGTGCACCCTTGGCAAGCTGAAGGGCCCTTACATCCGCCTGTGTAATGGTTATGTCGGTCCCGATCGAGGTCTCCTCCGCCCAGGCGATTACATACTCCGGTTTTCCGTCACTTCCCTTCCGGACCCTTGGAGTTTCGAGATCCATCTTGAACTTGCCTGACTTGTCGATGATTCCTGCCTTGAACATTTCGGCCACGGCGTCAATGATGCCGGAACCACAGATCCCCTTGGCATTGATTTCCTGGAGATGTGTATGCCAGTCTGCCTTTCCGATGACCTTGTACTGTGGCTCCTTGGTCTCAGGGTCTATCCTGATCTTTTCTATCGCACCAGGTGCAGCCCTCATCCCGAACTTGATCTGGGCACCCTCGAAGGCAGGCCCTGTTGCACAGGAAGTAGAATAGACCTTGTCTTTGTTGCCCAGGAGAAGTTCACCGTTTGTTCCTATGTCTATGATCAGGACCATCTCGTCCTGGTTGTAAGGCTCTTCCGCTATCAGGACTCCCACGTTGTCAGCACCGACAAACCCGGCCTCGATGGGAAGGACGTGAATATATGAAGCAGGGTTTATCTTCACCCCGATATCGCGGGCCTTGATGTTGAGGGCCTTCTGGACAGCAGGGATGAAGGGTGATCGGCCGATATATTCAGGGTTGAACCCGAGAAAGATATGGTGCATTGCAGTATTGAAAACTATTGTCATGTCAGTGATGTTGCTTCCACCGTTCTTGCCGTTTGTCCTCAGGTCGGCAGAGACCCGTTCCACGATCTCATTAAGGCCTTCGATTATAGCCTTCTGCATTTTTTCAAGGCCGTCGGGATTGGTCATTGCATAGGTGATCCTCGACATGACATCTTCACCGTAAGGGACCTGGGGGTTCATCATTGACTCGGTATTTATCACCTTCCCGGTATTAAGATCACAGAGGTATCCAACGACTGTGGTAGTACCGACATCCACGGCCAGACCATAGGATGGCTCAACAAAACCGGGCTCCACCTTAATGATCTCCCTGTCCATCCAGACGGTCACGGTGATTTTCCACTCACCCTTTCTGATTACCTCCTGTAGTTCACGAAGAGTCATGTAGTCAAAATACAGATCCCTGAGTCCATATTCTTTTTCCATAAATGACAGAACCCTCTCCATGTCTCCTGTGGTCATGTCATGGAGTGAGGGCTGGGGAAGTTCAAGGTTGTATTTTTTTACTGCAGGATCAAGGGCTATGGTCAGTTCCTTGGCCGCCTTTCTGACAATCTGTTTGCCGGCCCTTGAACGTTCTGGAACAAAGACCTTTACATCCCCATGTATCTCGGTGGCACAGGCAAGCCTCATCCCTGGACCGTCTTCAGGCTTCAGGTGTTCCTTTTCATCATCTGTGAGCGGGGAGAGGTGTTCCATCTTTGACTCAATATTGTCTTTCTCAAAAAACCCCTCTTCAATCCGGACCTTGCACTTGCCGCAGACCTTCTTCGAACCACATAAGGCTTCGATATCCACACCAAGGGCCTGTGCGGCTTCAAGCAGGGTTTTCCCTTCTTCAATCTCGCCTCTCCTGCCGGAGGGCTGAAATATGACCTTGAATTTTTTCATGCTCTTTTCCTCCTTGTATGCATCTTATTTCGATTCTTCAAACGTTACATCGACAGCACTTTTTCTCTCTGGGAATGTCCGGAGACATTCCACCCGCGTCATCCCGCCACTCTTGAACGCATCCCCGCTGAGGTCTCAGCAAGGCAGGGTTTAATGTGCAGGTCCCGGATAGTGATTGGGGGGCGGAGGGGCATCCGGGACCTGCTGTTCATGACAGGTGTCATGAACATTCCAAAAGAGTTCAATCCCCTATCTGAAACACGCAGCTACAGTACTCTGAGCCTCCTGCCTGTCGTTTCTGTACACCTTGCGCGCAAAGGGACAGATGTTTACGCAAAGACCACAGTTGGGTTTGTTTTCAAAGAGAATGCGTGTTTTCTTGAGGGAGCGGCACTTTTCGTATCTCACAACCTCGATGAAAGGTTTCTCCCTTGACCAGATCCTTCCCGTCAGGGCCTCCGAGGGGCAGTGACTTACGCAGAGATTGCAATCCTTGCAAAGTGATTCGGTTATGGGAGTTCCCGGCGTGAAAGGGGCATCTGTCAGGACTGTAGCCCATGAGAGTTTGGGGCCGTATTTCTTATTGATTACGAGGCCGTTCTTGCCGATCCATCCAAGGCCGGCACAGGTGGCGGCGGTTTTATGACTGAAGAGATCATACAGACGGGATGCAAACTTCCCGTTCCGCCTGTCTGAGTCCGGGGGGATTGAAAAGAATCTGAATCCCCTTTCCCTCAACCAGTTTTCAGCCAGGCCCTGAAGCCTTAACAGGAGACCTACAGTCTCACTGTTCAGATCCTTCCTGACAGCGATGGAAATACCCCGGTTGAGATGGGATAGTTCGGGTGGAAGGGCATCGGAGATATCACCAACTCCTGCAAGCGATGCCCCTTCCCGGATGAGTATCTCTTCAAGTAAATAGAAGGTCAACGCTTTTTTGCCTCCGCCTCGTCACGCATCTTCTTGAGTGCAGAAACCATGTTAATAGCCTCCTGGAGCGCATTGTTTGCGTCAGGGGCATATCCATCGGCACCCCACTTGTCGGCGACCTCTTTGGAGACAGGGGCACCACCGATCATTATCTTCACATCTGGGTTCTTCTCCCTCAACTTCTCGATCACTTTCTGCATCCCGACCATTGTAGTTGTCATCATGGCTGAGAGGCAGACAAGGTCAGAGTCGGTCTTGATCTGCTCCTCAACGAACTTGTCGAGGGGAACATCTCTTCCAAGGTCATAAACGTTGAACCCTGCCACGTCAAACATCATCTTGACGATGTTCTTCCCGATATCATGGACGTCGCCTTCGACAGTCCCGATAACCACTGAACCCTTGACTCCGAGGTCCATCTGTTTCACATGGGGCTTCAGGATGTCAAGACCTGCATAGAGTGCATCGGCACACATCAGAAGCTCCGGAACAAAGTACTCCTGGGCCTCGAAGAGCCTGCCGACCTCTTCCATCCCTGAGACGAGTCCGTCGAATATGGCCTCGTTGGCATCCATTCCTACATCGAGGGCCTCCTGGGCGGCCTCCTTGACACCGTCCTCGTCATACTCGATGACGCAGTTTTTGAGTTTTTCCAGGATTTCCTGTTTCTTCTCTTCTGTTACCATAGCTTAACCTCCATAATTTTTTATTTCGTCCATCATGGCTCTCATGTTTTCCGGGGGGACAGTTGGCCAGATATCGCAGCCAGGCCAGATTGCACTTACACCATCGTCAATACACTTTCTCATGGTGCTTCTTACGGTCTCCTCATCGCCGGCAACAAGAACATTGTATGGATCATAGTTCCCGAAGATAAGTGCGTCATTACCGAGCTTTTTCCTTGTCTCCACAATATCGTTTTTCTGGTCAACACTGATGGCCCTGGCTCCTGATTCCATCATGAACGGAACAATGTCATTGGTCTTTCCGCATATATGGATTACAGTGTTCCCCTTTAGCTCGGAGAAGATCTTTTTGAGGTAAGGAAGGATCAGGTTCTTGAAGACCCTGGGGCTCAGGACATCGGATGTGGCTCCCATTTCACGTACTGTAATATAATCCACTCCGGCATCTTCATATTCTCTGGCCACAATGACAATGGCATCGGCGAGAACATCAAGGAGTTTTCCTACCTTGTCGGGTTTCTTGAATGAGAGCTTCAGAAGGTCGTTCAGTTCCATTATCTGTCCTGCAAGCGTGAATGGACCGAGAACATAACTGCCTACTGGGGCCTCGTTTCCTATATTCTCCTTGAGGAGCCGGATGGCTTCCTTCATAAGGGGGATCCGTCCCAGCTTGTTGAAGTCTGCAGGGATGGATATATCCATCTCATCCTCATTGTGGATCACCTTCTCCTTTATGGTCGGGTAGAGTATGTCTTCTGAATGGGCATAGACATTGATCTGGCATCCCAGTGCCTCGGCCTCTACGCAGAGGTCAAAGGGGACCACTCCGCACTCAAAGCCGAAGTATTTGTAAGTAGTGGCAGCGGATTCAGCCATCATCTTTGCATCCAGGTGAATCGCCGCGAATTTGTAGCCCAGGTCCTTCATGCCCTCGGCGGTTACATTGCCCATTCCGCTGAAGCAGGGGACCCTGTCGATCTCTTCTCCGTTGAAGAGTTTGAGTATTCGCTCTCTTGGCGTCATTGTTGATACAGGCATTTCTTTTCTCCTTTCGTAATGTGTATTGCTATGATTTTGATTTTTTTCTTCTTGCGCCGCCCTCCCTGACCTTCTGCACGAAGTCGGCGAAGTATCTGTTGATGGGGAGTGATTCACTCTCACCGATCTCCCCGGTCTCGTCATACACGAGTGTGGACATCAGGATATGAGCTGTTGCCACGGCTGGAAAGATCCTCGAAGCTGTAACAATCGGTCCGTAGAAGTTGAAGTCAGACCAGAGCACAGAAGACATTCCCTGGGTTACGGCATCCATCGCCCTGAACCCCTCAAGCCCCCACTCCTCCTTGGATTCCTTCCACATGTGAGTGCCGTTTGAATAGGCCCCACCACAGGGGAGTCCGAGTTTCTCCTTTATCAGTCTGTTTGCGATAAGGGAAAAGGATGTTGAGGGGAGGTTCATTACCGATGTATCGACTATGATTGTCTCAAAGCTATCGGCTCCCTGTGATAGTATATCTTCCAGGGACTTCAGCCTCCCCGCAGGGGTCTGGTCCTGGTCATCGAAGGCCTGGATGACTACATGCTTGATACCGAGGTCCTTCAGTCTCTCCACCTGTCCCTTGATGTCCTTGTCCCAGGGGGTTATGCTGTTATACAGGAACTTGTCCTGAACTCCCAGCTTTGCAATGTATTCCGTAGCCTTTGCCCTCTTCTCAGCGACCCACATATCTATGCCAAAGGGCATATCCGTTGTCTCAAGATAAAAATCTATATAAACCTGGGCCTCTTCAGGTGAGTTCGCCACCATGGCAACCATGGCGGGAATACCCGTCTTCCTGCTCAACTCTTCCTGCTTCCTGATCAATTCCGTGGCCCGGTTGCGGTCAAATTTCCCGGTCTTTCTGTCTTCAAGGATCCTGTCCTTGTTGTGAAACATTGATGCTATAAGCAGCGGCGGATTTTCTCCAGGCTGTCCACCGATTCTGATGCCGTTCAGGTTGAAAACCTTCTGTTCACTATTCAGTCTGAACATTCAAGCTCCTTTCATCCTCTGTCTCGAGTTCTTTGATTCCCTCAGTGCGGGAGGGCCGGTAAGAACCGGTCCTCCCGAAAACCTTAAGCTTAAAGTTTTTAGAATACACCGTGATCGAACTTCGGCGGAGGGAGATACTCCCAGTCCTCTCCGGCGATTATCTTCTGGGCGAGTTCAACACACTTGACCGCATATTCAAAGGCATAGGGGATACCAGGGCCGTTCGGTACAAAGCCTGCAAGAAGGCATCCTATCCCTGCCGCCTCGAAGACCTCTTCCACTGTAGCTCCAGCCTTGACAGCAGGGTAGACATGGATGATACAGCGGGGTGACATGTAGGCGACTCCGCCTGCCATGAAAATGAGTTCCTTAACCTTTCTTGAGAGTGCACCGTCCTGCCAGAACGAATTGTAGAAATCAGCAAAGGTCTTTCCCGCCTCTGGATTCAGCTGGTTGATGATCTTGAACATCCTCGGCGTGAAGAGCATCTTCTCTTCCATGTACTGATTGGCCTCTTCCGGGGTCATCTTTTTTTCCTCTGACATGCTAACCTCCCTTTCTGGATTTTCCGGCTTCATAGCCAGGAACTTCTTGAGACTTTCCAAAATCCCCATACGAACCTCCCCTTAAGGGTTTGATTGACTGCTCTCTCTCATTTCACCTCCCTTGCCGCGTGATATTGGTCAGACTCTCCAGAAGATCAGGATCAAGGAGAGTCTCTATCAAGAGAGCTTCCACTCTCTTGCTATGCTTATAAACTTCTGGATATTTGCATAAGGCACCGTTGGAGGAATATCACAGCCCGGCATGAGCACAAAGCCGCCGTCGGTCCCGGCAGTCTCGATTATCTGCCGGCAAGTGCTGTCCACATCTTCAGGAGAGCCCTGGAGCATGACTGCCACTGGATCAACATTGCCAGCAAAACAGATCTTGCCATGGAGCACCTCTTTTGCCTTGCCGATATCAGTCTTGTGATCAAGACTGATACAGTCTGCCCCTGTCTCAGGAAAGAGTTCGAGCCTGTCCGTAGTGTTGCCGCATATATGGAGCAGGGTATAGGCATTCTTCGACCTTGCCCAGTCTGTAAATTTCTTGAGGGCGGGGACTGCAAACTTTGCAAACTGCCTTTTGGATATCAGGTCACCCGAGGCGGTTGGATCGGCCAGGCTTATGACCTCAATAGTCCCGTCGTCAACAAGAGGTTCATACAGGTGTATCAGAAGGTCGGTGGCGAAATCTATCACCTTCTCGACAAAGGCGGGTTTTTTGAATGTTGCCTTCATCATCTCCTCTTCTCCTACAAATCTTGCACCAAGAGTGAAGGGACCCCATGCAGTCATGGTAACAACATAGGTATCTCCGATCTTCTCCTTTGTCTTTCTGAGTGCCTCCTTTACAACATTGATGGTGTCATCCTTGTCAATATCAGCGATATTGAGCTTTGCAAGATCCTCTTCAGAGTGTACAAGGGGTTCTTCGAGGTCAGGCGCACCGATCTCCCTGAACTTGATCCGCCCTCCAAGGGCGGAGGCATGAAAGTTGTTGTATCCTGAGCCTGCATAAACGATATCGCAGGCGAGTTTCTCGCTCATGGCAACAAGCATGTCCGTCATCTTGTCAGGGTCTGTGGCGAGTTCCTTGAATGTGGTCCCATACTCACGTATACTCCACATTCCTCCACCGAATAGTGTTACAGGAACTCTTTCCGGCTTCCCCCCTTTAAAGGCTGTGAGAATAGTTTCTTTTGGTGTCATGCCTTCCTCCTTCTTTTTTATTAGGGCTTGATAGTATATCTTTCATGCTTGCGAGATAATCTCTTAAGGCATCCGTCTCTGAGTATAGGAAAAAGGGGATCACTGGATCTGATGCTCTCGACGGAAGACGTTCTCCTGTAAGAACCGTCTCAATGCCCGGTGATAGACGACTGATTATCTCCAGTGCCTCATAACCGCTCAGGCCGGCAGAGCCAGCCTCTGAAATTACGAGATCATAGTCTTCCCTGATGACGGATCTTATCGCATCTGCAGGGTGTTCAACGATGGATATATAGAAGCCAATCTCTGTGGAGAAACCAAGGATCTGTTTCACAAAAAGTGGGTTTTCTGAACAGACAAGTACCTTCATCAGAGTAAATACAAGCAATTCCGATGCCAGGAGATTAAAAAACAGTCTGAGGTCGAGGTCAAGTTGAGGTCGAGGTTGAGGTCAAGGTTGAGGAAAGCGGGTAGCGTGAAGGGAACTGTAGAGTGGAAGTGCGGAAGACTAATGGAACACAGATGAACACAGAAAAACGGGATTCACACTGATATAGAAAAGTTTAGCGTGTAGCGTATAGGTCGATACGACCAGGCGGGTAGTGGGTAGTTTTGAGATTATTCAGGATTTTAATCTGTGTAAATCTGTTTGTTTCTGTGTCATCAGTGTTCTATTGTTTAGAGATTTGAATTTTGAATTTGTTTAGGATTTAGAGTTTAGGATTTAGGATTTGTTTTAATCAGTGTAAATCCGTCTGTTTCTTTGTTAGTCTGTTTTGGGGAATTTTTCCGCAATAGCATGGGGAATCTTTCCTCGATTTGCCTTTCCGGTTTACAGATTCTTCAGAACCAGGGTTCTTTGTGTCCTTCTTGTTCTTAGTGGTTTAATACAAGATATCTGTGAAAACAATGGTGTATAATTTCTGTATGAAGAGTACGATCGTAGCCGGAATGCTTGGTGCTGGGAAGACTACCTTCATTTCCAATTATCTCAGGGAGAGAAGGGAGAAGGTAGTCGTTCTTGTGAACGACTTCGGGA
The DNA here is from genome assembly GCA_015485235.1 of Nitrospirota bacterium. Lineage (GTDB taxonomy): Bacteria > Nitrospirota > Thermodesulfovibrionia > Thermodesulfovibrionales > JdFR-85 > WFTX01. The sequence continues at coordinate 15,660 of WFTX01000234.1, forward strand.
AACTTGGTATCGACGGTGAGATCATCTCATCCGACGGATATGAGTGCATAGAACTTCCGAGCGGGTGCGTCTGCTGCACCCTTAAGTATGATTTCGTTACAACCATAGGGAAGGTGCGGGATGAACTGTCCCCCGAGCACCTGATAATAGAGCCCAGCGGTGTTGCCTCCCCGTCGGCAGTGATAGAGGCCCTTGAACTGTCAGGGATAAGGAATGTCTCTGTGGTGCTTGTCGTGGACATAAACGACTTTCTGGAAGTTCATGAAGCTGATATGTACGGGAGATTTTTTGAGGACCAGGTACGATATGCCGACCTGGTTCTTCTCAATAAGGCCGACCTTTCTGACAGTGAGAAGATAGGAAAGTGCAGGGAGATCATTTCAGAGTGGAACCCCCTTGCCCTTATACTCGAGAGTAAGTATGGGAGGATCAGTTCGGAGATACCTGAGGGGAGCGAAAAGCGCTTGAACGATCATTCAGGAGGGGATTCCCACATCCACTGTGAAACCATTGCTTTAGTTTTAGGATCCGAACCAATTGATTTTAATGTTGTTTCTGCATTCTATAATGATCTGAATGCTTCCAGTTACGGTAAGATTATCAGGGCCAAGGGGCTATTTATAACAGACCGGGGCAATTACAGGATGGATATTGCCGGGGGGAGGGTATCGGCTGAACCGTTCAAGGGAGATCTGTATGAGAGCCGCATTGTCCTGATAGGTGAGGAGATTGACGAAGAAGAGGTGAGGGCGAGGGCTCAGGGGATCAAAGATGCCTGAAATCAGGGTGTAGTCCGTTGGTTCTGGTCAGGAGACCGGAATTCCCTTTGGGAACTCAATGATTAAAAAACATTGACAAACGCCCCGTAATATGATAATATTTCTTCATCATAGAGAAAACCGTTGGTTTCTTAACCAAAAAAGGAGGAGGTCGATTAATGTCAGAAGAGAAGAAAAGGGGTTTTGAGAAGAGACTGGCTGCCTACGCAGCGGCAGCAGCAGGTGTGATGGCTGTTGCACCTGCTGCAGATGCGGCAATACAGTATAGTGGCACGCAGAACCTGACAGTAAACTCGTCAAATTCAACTGTTCTAGTTGATCTTAATAATGATGGGACAAATGATTTTTCTTTCACCTACTCTTCTGATGTGTATGGTTCTCCAGGCATGATAATTAGAACATTAAATGGGAGCTTTATAGGTAATAGCTCTGCCAATTTGGATGCCGCGAATTTATCATCAGGATATTCTATTCGCTCAAATCTCTCTTCACCTTATGGATGGTGGACTGGCTACGAGCCCCTTGCGGGATCAGGCTCTATTACAGATGGAAGTTTCAACTATGATGGTGCCCAGGGCTATATTGGTGTGAGGTTTACGAGTGCGACCTGTAACAACGGGAGTTACCACTACGGCTGGATCCAGTGGAGGACGGATACGAGAGCAACCCAGGGAACAATCATCGACTGGGCATATGAGGATCAGTGCGATACAGCCATCCTTGCCGGTGCCGGTGCACTACAGCAGCAGGTATCGGTTCCCTCGCTGAACGAATGGGGGATGCTTGCTCTGATCAGTCTTCTTGCAGGCGGTGGGATGCTCGCCATGAGGAGAAGGCAGGAGGCCTGAGATCGCCTGACAGGCAACAGATTCAGATAAACACGACAGAAGGGGCAGTTTTTATCTGCCCCTTCTGTTTTTAATGAGGCAAACCGCCTTATCTTCCTGATGTCGGTTAGCGGCATTATCCCGGGAAGGATCGGTATGGTTATCCCCTTCTTTTCTGCCCTGTCCAGGAGGTCGTAGAGGTACCGGTTGTCAAAGAACATCCGGGTGATGGCAAAATCTCCCTGATCTTCATGAGTCTGTGTTGCCTTCCGTTCCTGTTATACTGATTTCACCATTGATATTGACAGGTCTTATAAGACTGTCAACCACAGGACAGTGGGCTATAACCCTTTCCGCAAGGGTCCTGACCTTTTCCTCTTCCTCCGGCGATTCTATTTTTAACGAGTACCGTATTCCGCTGAACCCTGCAGGTACGGTATCATCCACCATGAAGAGACCCCGGAGGTCGAGTTCCCCTTCTATTTCAATGGAGATGGAATCTATCCGGAGCCCTTCATGGACGGCGAATTCGTAGAGTGCTCCTTCAATGCAGGCGGCAAGGGCGGCGAGGAGGAGTTCAATCGGGTTGGGGGCCTGGTCAGTACCACCGGCCGGCTCGGGGTAGTCCGCCTTCACTGTGTGCTTTCTTACACTGGTCTCGGTGTAGAGCCCGTAGACGTGCCTTGAAGAGACCCTTGGCTGATACCGTGCCGTCTCAGGTTTCTTCCTGAAGAGCGCTATCCTTTTTGAAACAATCCTTTTCAGTTTCTCATTGTCGTAGGCGGCTTTCTCCATTCATACCTCCTAAAGATTTTTTTGTGGTTGCAGTTATATCAGTTATGATATGTTTTTTGCAGAAAACAATCAGAACGGACAATAACCTGCAAGAATCATGCAAACAGTAACATTTGACAAGGTCCTACTCGGGGGAAGATAATAAACATAAACATAGCATAAACAGGCGGGGAACCATACCCTCAAGCCTTCTCCAGAACCGATGAGATATTTCAGGATAAGCAGTAGCGGAGGACTTAACCCCGGGTGGTATCCTGATTCAGGGAATGTCACCTTACGCTAAGGTATCGCTGGAGAGGCTTTCGGGCATAACTCCCCGCCATTTTCGAGCGATTTTATGCAACTGTAAAGTAAACTATGAGTGAGAAAGAATACAAAGAGGTAATAGAAAGACAGAACAGGAAGCTTTCAATCCTCTACGATATAGCCATTACGGTAAGCAAGTCCCTGAACCTCAAGGAGATCCTGAGCAGTGCCCTTGACCGAGTCATCGAGTTCATGGGTGTTGACTCCGGGGTCATATATGTCATAAACGAGGAGAACCTGGAAATGCTACCCGTGGTCTTCAGGAATCTTTCTGATGAAGTAGTAGAGGATCTGACCAGAAACAGGGTCAGGGTCGGTGAGTGCATGTGTGGAAATATTGCACAGTTTAATCGTGAGGTGATAATCAATGAGAAGGCTTCCGAGGACAGGCGTTTTACAAGGGAGACCCTGAAACGGGAGGGCATGGAGTTCTATGCCGGGATCCCCCTCTATATCCGTGGAAGAGTGGTTGGTGTGCTCTGTGCAATAACCCATAAGCCTTACAGGCCGAAACCTGATGATATAGAGATTCTCCGTGCCGCCTCGGTCCCGATCGCCCTTGCCATTGAGAATGCAAGAATGTACGAATCTCTGAGGGAAGAGATTGAACGGATGGGCCAGGTATCTGATTTTTCGAATATCGTCACAAACAGCCCGAAGATGCTGAGGGTCCTTGACCTTGTCCGCAAGGTCCTCAATGTTCCAACAAGTATTCTTCTCTGTGGAGAAAGCGGGACAGGTAAAGAACTGATAGCCCGGGCGATACACTACAACAGTACCAGAAAGGAGGGTCCCTTTATACCTGTAAACTGTGCCGCCATTCCCGATTCCCTCCTTGAGTCAGAACTCTTCGGATACGTGAAGGGGGCCTTTACAGGTGCCTCTGGAGAGAAGAAGGGACTTTTTGAGGCCGCTGACGGAGGAACGCTCTTTCTTGACGAGATTAACTCCATGAGTGAGAGCCTTCAGTCCAAACTCCTCCGCTTTCTGCAGGACAGGCAGTTTTACAAGGTCGGCTCTACAACTCCCATTTCAGTGGATGTCAGGGTGCTCGCAGCTACCAACCAGGACCTGGACAGGGCTGTAAAGGAGTCACGGTTCAGGAAAGATCTCTTCTACAGACTGAATACCATGAAGATCTCCCTCCCTCCCCTGAGGGAGAGAGTAGAGGATATTCCCCTGCTTGCCAGGTATTTTATTGAGCGTTTGAATGCAAGGCTTAGAAGAAATATCAAGGGCATAACGGCCGGGGCGCTCAGAACACTCTCTCTTTATGAGTGGCCCGGTAATGTGAGAGAACTGGAAAACGCTATTGAGCATGCCATGATAATGACAGAGGGTGAGTACATAACATTTGAAGACCTCCCTGAATCGGTAAGGCCTGACAGGGAGAGCCCCGATGATATATCACTGGAGTCGATTGAGAGAAGGCATATATTGAACGTACTGAAAATGACAGGAGGGGAGAAGAAAAAGGCTGCTGAACTTCTTGGGATCAACCCCGTTACCCTCTGGAGAAAATTGAAGGCCTACGGATTGAATGATATTGCATAATGCAATGTTTAAGTCGTGCAAAATTGCATTATGAAGTTTCAATGGCCTGTGCTACTACAGGATTTCTACATTCTGCATATAAAACAAGCTCTGTCCCAATCTAAAAGAAATTCTCTCTGCTGCCTGTAACCTCTGGATTAAAAAAGATTTTTCTGAAGTTATCCCCTGCCTAACAATAACACGGCAAGTTGTCGGAGCTGCCATTGAGTTTGACAGGTATGATTGTTGCTTTGTTTTAAGGAAATACTTTAGAGGAGGTAAGAAAATGGCAGAGATCAACGGACTCAAGACAGAATGCCTGCTCCAGGTCATCGAGCAGGTAAAGGCGAACTGGGAGATTGGAAGGACCGTCTGGAAGGCATCTGCACAATGGGAAGGTGGCTTCAAGGTAAAGACATCATCAAGAGAATTCACAATCGGTTTTGATGAGCCTGAGATGCTTTGCGGTACAAACACAGCGGCGAATCCCGTTGAGATAGTACTGCAGGCTTATGGAGCCTGCCTGACGATCGGGTATGTGATGAATGCCGCAGCCAGGGGAATTACGCTCCATGATGTCCAGATAGAACTGGAAGGAGAGATAGATCTTCCTGGATTCCTGGGACTTGAACCACCGGAGTCACTCAATATGGACAAGCTTCCAGGTTACAAATCAATCACTGTGAAGACACGTCTGAAGGGTGATGCCGATGCAGATACACTCAGGCAACTGCATGAGCACGTCATCGGGACCTCGCCTGTGGGTACGACCCTTACCCGTCCTGTCTCAATCAAGACTGAAGTAGAGGTGGGGTGAGTGGAGACCTTGATTGCAGAGAGAGAGCAGGGCATGGAAGAACGGGAGATATTTGTAGTTCTCTGTGCATCAGGGTTTAATGATGTTGCAAGGGCCCGTTCTGCCTTGATGTTTGCCGCTCTGGCAGCAACGGCAGAATGCAGGACCATCCTCTATGCCGTGCAGGAGTTTGTGGAAGTAATGGTAAAGGGCGCCATTGAGGAAAAAGAGGCCCCATCATCGGGTCCTTCACTCTCCCAGAGACTCGAGGAGGCCCTTGATGCCGGAGTGGAGATCCTTTGCTGCACCCAGACGATGGCCAACAAGGGGATAACCGAGGATGACCTGATAGAAGGTGCCAGGCCTGCAGGTGCAATGACACTCATAGACATAGCCACAAAGGCCCGCGGTGTCCTCTCCTTCTGAGTTCGCATAAGTATGTAGGTGTTGTTTCGCTTGTTTATTTGTTAAGCAGATGCATCCCTCCCCGACGGGGGCAGTCAGAACCTGCCCCCGTCTTTATTATCAGGCATTTGTTTCTCTCTCGGGGGTGTAAAGTCCTGTCTTTTGTGTTAAAATATATTAAGCTAAGGAGGGGAAATCACTAATAACAACCTCAAGACGATTGGGAGGGCATGATGGCCGGAGAGTGTGGGACCATCCTCGTTGTTGATGACGATGAGAGAAACATCCGACTTCTAAGGGCCTTTCTTGAACCGGAGGGGTACGAGATTTCAGAGGCGACTAACGGGTGGGATGCCCTCAGGATATACAGGGAATCAATGCCTGACCTGGTTCTGCTTGATATCATGATGCACGATATGGATGGTTATGAGGTCTGCCGGAAGATAAGGATGGAAGAGACCGACATTCATGTGCCTGTAATAATGGTTACAGCTCTGGAGGAGAGAGAAGAGAGGGAAAGGGCTGCCGAGGTCGGTGCCGATGATTTCATTACAAAACCAGTGGACAAAACAGAACTTATTTCCAGGGTGAAATCGCTCCTCAGGATAGCCTCCTATCAGAGGAGGCTTCATTTCAAGAACATGGAACTTCTGCGTATTAACGAGAGGCTTGAGAAAATCCAGAAAGCAAGGGAAGAACTGATACATATGATCATTCACGACCTGAAAAATCCACTGACAGGGGTTTACGGGAATCTTGAACTTATGATGATTTCCAGAGATACCCTTTCAGAACACCAGCAATCACTGCTGAAGAAGGCATTGATAGCCTGTGACAGGATCATGAATATGATACAGAATGTGCTGGATGTCTACAAGATTTCAGAGGGAAGGCTCATACCACGGCTGTGTGTGGTGGAACTGAAGAGGCTTCTGGATGATATCCTGGATAACTTCCAGATGAAGGCTGAGGTCAAGGGGATTGATATACACCTCGATTGTAGACATGATCTGCCCATGCTGACCACTGATCCGGAGATTTTTACAAGAATAATGGGAAATCTACTATCCAATGCAATAAGACACAGCGAAAAGGACGGTCAGATACTGGTGGAAGTGAGAAGGGTGGATGATATGATTACCGTCTCTGTCTCAGACTGCGGCCCTGGTGTGCCAGATCATCTGAAGGAAAGAATCTTTGACCGCTTTGAACAGGCAAGGCTTGAGGGGTACCAAAAAGAGACGGGGAGTGCCGGCCTTGGCTTGACCTTTTGCAGGCTTGCCGTTGAAAGCATGAACGGGAGGATCTGGGTGGAAGACAATCCTGACGGGAAAGGGAGCTGTTTCATTTTCTCTCTTCCCGTAATGCCTCCTGAGGGGCATCCCACTTCATGACATCCGATAGTTCAGGGAAGACGATCCTTGTGGTTGAAGACAATCCCGTAAACCTCAAGCTCGTTAAAGCACTGCTTGAGATTGGGAAATATAATGTTATTTCGGCTTATGACGGAGAAGGAGCCTTGGAGGTTCTTGTCGATCATACTCCTGACCTGATACTCATGGATATACAACTCCCGGGTATCGATGGAATTGAGACAACGAGGCGGATAAAGGCGGATCCCCGTCTCCGGAATATCCCTGTCATTGCCCTTACGGCCTTTGTGCTGGAGGATGAGAAGAGGGATATCTGTTCGATCTGTGATGGCTATATCCCCAAACCGATTGATACAAGGCAGTTTCTGACTATAATTTCTGATATCATTGGATAGAATTATCCAATGACTGTATTAACGATCATCAAGGAGGATACCCTATGAGCCTCTCATTGTTTCGCAAAAAGAGATCAGAGGCTGTTTTCTTCCTTGCACTGATACTGATATCTTTCCTGAGTCCCGGGACCGCCCTCTCAGAGGGTTCCGGTGATATCAGGCAGTATATGGAGATGAGTATTGAAGAGCTGATGCAGATAGACGTAGAGAGTGTCTATACAGCATCAAGGTATATACAGAATGTTTCAGAAGCTCCGTCTTCTGTAACAGTGGTTACTGCTGAAGAGATAAAGAGATACGGGTACAGAAACCTTGCCGAGGTTTTACAATCTGTGAAAGGGATGTATGTTTCCTATGACAGAAACTACCATTACCTCGGGATCAGGGGCTTTTCAAGGCCCGGTGACTATAATTCGAGAGTGCTCCTGATGATCGATGGTCACAGGATAAATGACGGTGTCTTCAATACCTCCCCCATCGGTACGGAATTCCCTGTAAATATTGATTTGATAAGAAAGATAGAGATTATCAGGGGACCGTCCTCGTCACTTTACGGCACTAATGCCTTCTTCGGTGTCATTAACGTGATCACATCCGACGGGGCAGAAAAAGAAGGCCTTCAGGCATCAGGCGAGATAGGCAGCAATGGATATAATCAGGAAAGACTTTCCTATGGTGGACAATATGGTGGAAATCTTGCGCTCCTCTTTTCGGGCTCCTACTACTCAGGCGACGGGAGAGACAAGCTCTATTTCAGTGAGTTCGACAGAGGTGTCACGAATGGCGGCCTTGCCGATGATATTGATCACGACTGGGCGAAAAGGCTCTTTTTCAAGGTCAGATACGGTGAGCTGGCCCTCCAAGCCATTTATTCATACAGAAAAAAGAACGTCCCTACTGCAACATTCGGGACTGTGTTCAATAACCCGAATTACAACACCGTTGATGAATATTATCTCTTTGGGTTGAAATACAGGCACAGATTGTCACGCGGAACAGACCTTTCCCTCCGTATCAACTTCAATATATATAATAACTATGCTGACTATCCTTACGACTATTCAGATAAGGGAGATCTTACCGATATAGTTATCAACCGGGATATTGCTGAATCTGAATGGATCGGTGCAGAGTTAGATCTGACGAGGGAGATAAATGAAACAAATAAACTTTCCATGGGGGGAGAGTTCAGGGATGATATACGCCAGTACCAGAAAAACTATGATTTCAAGACTTACTTTGATGACTCAAGGAGTTCGTCATCCTGGGCATTCTACCTCCAGGATGAAATATTTCTGAGAAGAGACATCCTCATCAACGCCGGAGTTCGATATGATGACTACGGAAAGGGTAATGATACCATCAACCCCCGTATTGCCTTGATATGGTCTCCCACGGAAACTACAAGCCTGAAACTTGTTTACGGGACAGCCTTCAGGAAACCAAATGTATATGAGATGTACTATGCCGATGAAGAGATGACACAGAAAGGTAATCCTGATCTTCAGGCGGAAAAGATAGGCACCTATGAAATGGTTTTTGAACAGAAACTGAATGACAATCTCAGAGGCCATGTTTCCCTCTACCACTACAGGGTTAAAAATCTCATAGTCCTTGAAACAGATCCTTCTGATGGTCTTCTTGTATACAGAAACAGCGGTGAAGCAAAGGCGAAAGGTCTCGAACTTGAGCTGGACTACCGGAACGACCAGGGTGTTTCCGGCAGGATTTTTTACACATATCAGGATGCAACCGACGTTCAGACCGGGGAGAGACTGACAAACTCACCGCTCCATGTTGGGGGCCTGTTGCTTTCTTCTCCTCTTCTCAAAAAAAGACTGTTCCTGAGTACTGAGTTGATATATACTTCAAGAAGAAAGACCCTTTCCGGCAACTGGACCGGAGATAGTACGCTTGTTAACATGACAGTCTACGGGAAGGGACTACTGAAGAATCTGGATATCTCATTCAGTGTGTATAACTTGCTGAACCAGAGATACTCCCATCCTGCATCGTCCGAACACCTCCAGGACAGCATAGTACAGGACGGTAGGAGTTTCCGACTGAAGGCTACTTATACTTTCTGACTGCCAGGACAAAAACGGAAGTGATCGAACGCATATCAGGACATGAAGAAAACACCGGACCGGGTCTTGCGAACCTGGCAAAAAGAAGTTTTTTTTCAGTCTTTCTGGCAACTCTCTTTCTCTCTATCTTTATCTCTCCTTCTGCTCACGGTCGGGACAAAGAGTATGTGCCAAAGGAGTATATCGTGAAGGCGGCCATGATATACAAGATGCTCGGGTTCATAACATGGCCTGATGCTGAAGGGACGAGCAAGAATCCGATAAATATATGTGTATATGGTAAAAACCCCTTTGGCAGGTATATATATGCCCTTGAGGCAGAACGATTCGATTCAAGGGGGATAAATGTTAGAACGGGTTCACGTCTTGAGGACCTTTCAGACTGTCATGTCCTTTTCATCAGTTCAAGTGAGAAGGACCGTCTCGGAAATCTGCTTCCACAGGTAGAGGGCAAGCCTGTTCTCACAATAAGTGACATAAAGGATTTTTCTCTCTCTGGAGGAATGATTGAATTCATAAAGACCGATCGCAGAATTGCCTTCATAATCAATTACGGAAAAGTCCTTGATGCAGGCATAAGAATAAGTTCACGGTTGCTTAAAATTTCAATAAAAGTCTATGACAGGGATGGAAGGGTGATATGGTCCCAGAACGGGAAAAAGAAGAGGTCCAATTAGATGAATCCGGAACAGGACAAGAATTTCCAGGTTGATTCATGGAGATATTAAAACAATGGCTGAATGATCTCAGGTTCAGGACGAAGATAGTCCTGATTGTGATGGTAACAAGCATATCGGTGCTGGCTGTAACCATCCCCCTTTTCGTGGCCAATGAGATCGTCGGGGTAAGAAGTCAGGTTGTAAATGCCCTTACTTCAGTCGCCGAGATCATTTCCGAAAACTCTAAGGCTGCTCTCCTTTTTGAGGATAAAGATGAAGCGGAAGCGATTCTCCGCTCTCTGAAGGGGGAGCCCCATATTATTGCTGCTTATCTCTATGACAGAAATGGTCTCCTTTTTGCCAGTTTTCTGAAGGACCGTACCGGCAGGGGAACTCCATTCAATAAATACCGGGGCAGGAGAGAGCAGCTTCCCAGTTCATGGAAGGACAGTGTGATTTCTGAATATTCTAACATGAGAGAGGGAGTAAATATGGAGGGTGACCACATAGATGTTTTCAGGAGGATATACCTGGATGAAACACCCATTGGGGCCCTCTATATCGCCTACTCCAGGGAGGCATTCACTGAGAAGATAAGAAGGGGGCTTATGATAGGGGGCTTGATCTTCCTTGCATCTGCCGCCATGGCCTTTCTGATCTCAAGAAGGTTGCATACAGTGATAACAAAACCAGTAGAGAAACTGACTGATACCATGAGACACATATCAGAGAAGAAGGACTTCAAGGAGAGAGTGGAGGCAGACCGGAGGGATGAACTGGGGCTTCTGATAAGCAGTTTCAATGAGATGCTTGACCAGCTGAAGGCGAGGGACGATGAGCTTACCCGTTACAAGGAACACCTTGAAGAACTTGTAGAAGAGAAGACTGCTGAACTGAGGGAGGCCACCAGAAGGGCGGAGGCGGCAAGCAGCGCAAAAAGCGCCTTTCTGGCGAGCATGAGTCATGAACTGAGAACCCCCCTTAATGCGATAATCGGTTTCTCAGAAGTCATTCTTGACAGGCACTTTGGTGAAATTAACAGCAGACAGGAGGAATATCTCAATGATATCCTGAACAGTGCCCGTCATCTGCTTTCCCTCCTGAATGACATCCTCGATATCTCAAAGATAGAAGCGGGCAAGATGACCCTTAACTACACCTATGCTGATCCTCTGACATTGATTGACCGGACCATGACAATGGTGAAGGAGAGGGCCCACAGGAAGAACATCTCTGTATCAGTACGGAAAGGTGAAGTCCCGGATTCCGTCAAGCTTGATGACAGAAAGATAATGCAGGTGCTCTTCAATCTGCTGACTAATGCTACCAAGTTTACCCCTCCAGGGGGGGAAATCGGGATTTCAATTGATACTGTAAGAATGGATGAAATTACAGAGATTATTACTGATGAATTCAGGGAGGACCTTGAGGGGCTCCAGTCAAAGGGGTGGGATCATTACCTTATGATCTCTGTGTCAGACAACGGTCCCGGAGTAAGCCGGGATGCATTCAAAAGGATATTCGAACCCTTTCAACAGGAAGATCCATCAGTGGCGAGGAGGTATGGCGGTACCGGGCTGGGACTGTCGCTGAGCAAGGAGATAGTTGAGCTTCACAACGGCCTGATATGGGTTGAAAGCCGGAAAGGGGAGGGCAGTGTGTTCAGACTAGTCATCCCTCTTGGGTGACTTCAACCTGTAAGAGGCCTTCAGGAGCCTTCCACCCAATGGTTCATGAGGATGAAGGACTCCATGGGGGCATACCTCCATGCAACAGTAGCATCGTATACATTTATCGTAATCAAATTCAATTGCCTTCTTTCCCTTATTGATGGCTCCGGCTGGACAGTGATTCCAGCATTCACTGCAGAGATGACACTTTCCCTTCAGGACAGGTCTTTCCGTGAGGTGCCTTCTCATGAATCCGTGCATGAAGGCAGGGCCGAATACGACGGGGCCCAGGCTGGGAAGAGAAAGATTCGTTATCCTGGGGAGGCTGCCCTCAATATCAACCTCCCCGTCTTCGGCATGGTGCTTCATTGCTACCCTGTTTGTCAGGAGATCATCAGGGCTGAGGCCTGCCATCATGCAGACCACCATATCCACTGCAATGGGCACGTTTCCACCAACCAGGACACCAAGCCTCCGGGGTTTACCGGACTTGCCGGGGCCGTCCCCTTCCATGCCTACAATCCCGTCAAGGATTGTTACGGCTGGTGAGAGCCTTTCGGCTATAAGGAATAAAAGTTCCGCAAAACGGACCCTGTCTACCCCTGTCCTCAGATGCCACTGGGGCTTTCTCATACCCACGATACAGCCGAAAAGGTTCTTCACCCCCAACGTCAGAAGCATCTGGGAATGGGTCTTGAGTTTGGGGAGATTGATCAGGTGGTCACATTCCAGCGCTTCCCTTGCCACCTCTATCTCTCCAAAGGGAGGACCGATGTCTGCCTTTACCGATTCTCTGAATGGTGTGATCTCGATGCCCGTTCCCTTAAATAGATCCGGCAAACCGAGGGAGGAGATGATCTTCTGGAAGGAACCCACTGCTGGACTGTCGGATATCCTCACCCTGGCTCCCTTGTCGTAACAGTAAAATGCAGCATGCCTGATTATTTCCGGATGGGTGCAGACTGCCTGTTCAGGTCTTGAAGGAGCCAGAAGGTTGGGCTTGATAACGACAGTGTCTCCCCTCTTTATATCCGTTCCACTAAAGCGGTCGAGCAGTTCATACACGCATTCCCTTAAAAGGGGGTTTTCATATTCATCGATCTGTTTTATGATCGCCTTTTTGTGATTGTTCATGAAATCGGGGATTGGTATATTGGTATATTAGTAATATTAGTATATTGGTGTATTGGTGTACTGGTTATTAGTCCTTCCCCTGCACGCTATGCGCTACCCGCTAAACGCTTAAAACCTCAGCCTTAGCCTGTTTTTCTCTCCCTGTTCGCTATCCGCTCCATGCTCCACGCTTTTTCTTGACTCAGCCTCGACCTGCCTCCCCCCTGCCTGACCTCATGTTTTTGCAAGATTTGTCAATAATGGGCATTCCCGGGATGTATCTCCCTTATGAGTCTCAGATCAAAGACCTCATCTTCGGTGAATTCACGGCCAATATATCCCAGTTCCAGCATCCTCCTTGAAAGAACCATGGTGCAGGAGATATACTCATCCGTGATGGAAGCACAGTAACGGGGTGATATCCCGATGCTCTTCAGTACGAAATCCCTGTCCACAAACCCCATGGTCCTGGCGATGTCTCCGGCTATCTCTTCAGGTGTGTCCCTCAGGATATTGGTTCCCTCCTCGTGGAGCCTGAGAAATTCCCTGAGGACCTCCGGTGCTTTGTCGAGAAAATCCTTCTTTACCAGGATACCGTAACTGGGGTTGTTCGGCCAGAGCCCGGAAGGTTGCCAGATGATTTTGCCCTCGCCGTATTCAATAATCGCCTGGGCAAGGGCCGGTGTCCCGATGGCTGCATCAATACTCCCTTTGAGATAGGCCTCCAGTGCTTCATCGGCCCACCTGAAATTGATGACTTCAGTCTTCAGGTTACATCTCTGAAGCATGTCGGAAAGAATGAGATCATGTATTGATCCCCTCCCGGGCACGCCAATGGATCTGAATCCTGAGATTACACTGCAGAGGTCGTCAGTCTCTTCAAAGGATAGGCTCTGCCTGGACGAGGCAAGGACGGTCCCTTCAATGTGCCCGCCTCCGATACAGACAAGGGGGATCCCCCGGTCCATCCCTATTATCGCCGGAGGCAACCCGATATATGCAAGGTCTATCTCATCACGTGAAAAGGCATCAACAATCGCAGGCCCTGTACCAAAGAGTTTCCATTCTGTCTGGAATGAGAGGCCTTCAAGGAGGGAAGGTCTGCTCAGAAACACCATGGATGTATGATAGAGCGTGGAGAGATGTCCTATACGGATGAGCATGGTTATATTCTAACGTAATGCGGGCCTTCTTATAAAGCCGATGGGGGAGGTGTTTCAATATGAGCCTTCCAAGGTATGATAAAATATATAATATGAATTATCTTACTGACAGGGCAGAACACCTTTCCCTTCTCTGGCATACACTTGATGCGCTTCATCACCCCGCATTCAAGACTGACAGGAAAGGCCGGATCCTTGAGTACAACAACTCCGTCCCTGACAGGCTTTTCTATCATAATGAAGAGCTCTTCGATGTTTGCATAACCCGTATTCTTAAATTCCCCCCAAAGACACTCTCCTTTGATTCCCTTGATGATGTCCATGTAGTGGAGGGAAGATGTATAAGGAAGGATGGAGAAAAGTTTCATGCAAAAGTGACGGTCGTGCCTCATGATGAGTGGCTGCTGTTCATTGTTGAGGACATAAGCAATGTGCTGAAGATCGCCGAAAGAGCCACGCTCAGAAGAAGGGAGATAAGCACCTATAACGCCCTTTCTGAGCTCCTCAGCCAGGGTGAAGACCTGAAGGACATCCTTGACGGGGTTGTAGGGCTGCTCGTCAAGATTATGGTAATAGACGGGGCATGGATTTACCTTAACGATCAGGATTCCGAGAGTCTGAGTCTATGCTGCAAAGAGGACTCATCCGATGGATACTTAAGCAGGAGCAGGATGGAGCCGTATGAGGGATTCCTTAAGAGGGTGGTATCTTCCGGAAGGGCTCTCCTTGTCAGAAATGCCGATGAGGACCCCAGGATTGGGAAGGAGATAAACGGGGGGCTCTTCTTCAAGAGCATTGCAGGCGTGCCTCTTTCCGTAAGGCCCATTGAAGGGACCGGACAGAGTACGATAGGTGTGCTATGTGTGGGCAGCAGCCATAAAAACCGCTTTTCTTCACTTGACGTCCAGTTCCTGAACACCATAGCCAACCACCTTGGTGTGGCAATCGAAAATATCCGCCTCATAGAAGACCTTAAAAAGAGGATGAACCAGATAAGCCTCATAAACGAGATCGCCTCTATCATAAACTCCAGTCTATCCATAGGACATATCTTCAGAATCATAGTATCGGAGATCCGGAGGGTCATCGCGTTTGACAGGGCAAGCATAAACATACTCGATGAAGGAAACAGGAGGCTCAGGATATTTGCTGTAGATACAAGGCTTCCAACGGAGCTTGTCAAGGGAAGGTATGCTCCGGTTGAAGGGACAAGTTCCGGATGGGTGGCTCTGAACCAGAAGCCCTGGATCAACCGTGACCTCCAGAAGGAAATCCCCTTCCAGTACGACCGGGTTTTGCTCAGGGAGGGAATAAGATCCACGGTTAGTATCCCCCTTTTCAAGGACAGGCCGCTGGGGACGCTCAACTTTGACAGTCTTACCCCCAACAGGTACTCTGAGAAGGACTATGAAATCCTTCTACCCATAGGAAAACATCTCTCTGTGGCGGTTGAGAATGCACTGCTCTTTGATGAAATTTCCCGTGAGAAGAGACAGTGGGAAAAGACCTTTGATGCAGTAACTGATATGGTCTGGATTGAGGACCTTGGAGGGCGCGTCCTCCGTGTGAACAGGACCGTGATTGAGCGGGCCGGAAAGCCTGAGCTTGCGATAATCAAGAAACCTTCATCAGAGCTGATGAACATGCTTAAGATCCGGTCGCCTTCCTTCCGGTCACTGGAAATGCTCAGGGGCAAGAGCAGGCTCTACCATGAACTCCGGGGCCATGACGGCGGGGTGTATCACTTCTGGTCATATCCTCTTGTGGATAGTGACGGCCGGACCTATGGCGTGGTGAATTACCTGAGGGATGTTACAGAGCAGAAGAGACTGGAGCAGCAACTTTTAAGAGCTGACAGGCTTGCCTCCCTTGGTACACTTGTGGCGGGTATTGCCCACGAGATCAACAACCCACTGGGGATTATAGCCGGTTATTCAGAGGCCCTCCTTGAAAGGGCAGGAGCGCCTGAACTCTGTACAAACCCGGATTTTGAGGACTTTCCTGAATATCTCGAAACGATTAACAGGGAGATCTTCCGCTGCAAAGACATCCTGAAGAGCCTGCTCGAGTTCGCAAGGCCATCAAGTTCCACAATGAGGATTATTGACATAAATGAACTTATCAAGGAGGTTGTACTGCTTGTGAACTACAGGGCCAAGCGATCGAACCACCAGCTTATCCTTGAACTGGGTGATGACCTCCCTGATGTCTATGCAGACCCCGGTGCAATGCGGCAGGTATTCATGAATATCATAATGAACTCCTTTTATTTTATGGACAGAAACGGCAAAATATCAATAAGAACTGAAGCGCTTGAAGGAGATGCAGACAATCCGATGATCGAAGTAAGCATTGCTGACAATGGGAAGGGAATCTCAAAGGATGTGATAGAAAGGATATTTGATCCCTTTTTTACAACCAAACCTGTTGGAGAAGGAACGGGCCTCGGGCTCTCGATCTGCCACAGGATAGTCACCGAACATAACGGGTTTCTTGAGGTGGAGAGTGAGATCGGCAAGGGCACGACTTTCATAATCAGACTGCCTGCACGGAGGAATTGATGCCAGTAAGAATTCTTGTAGTTGATGACGAGGAGCCGGTCAGACGGCTTCTGAAAAAGGAACTGACCAGAAAGGGTTTTGAGACAGACGCCTCGGATTCAGGCGAGGACGCACTGAACAAGTTGAAGAAGCAGAACTACGACGTGATACTCCTTGACATAGTAATGCCAGGAATGGATGGTCTTGATCTCATGAAGAAACTCAAGGGAGACCCTGCATCACCCAAGATAATTGTGCTTACCGGAAGGGCGACCGTTGATACAGCTGTGGAGGCGATGAAGAACGGTGCCTATGACTATCTCACCAAGCC